>CACXFF010000001.1 GCA_902766805.1 uncultured Coriobacteriaceae bacterium
ATGAACGAGAGCCGTGGTTGGGAGATCTATCCCAAGGGCATCTATGACTTCGGCATGAAGATGACGCGCGACTATCCCGAGCTGGACTGGTTCGTGAGCGAGAACGGCATCGGCATCGAGGAACAGGACGCCGAGCGTGACGAGCAGGGGCGCATCGTGGACCCGTACCGCGTGGCGTTCGTGCGCGACCACCTCGCCTGGATCGCCCGCGCCATCGAGGAGGGCGCGCGCTGCCGCGGCTACCATTATTGGGGTGTGATCGACTGCTGGAGCTGGAACAACGCGTTCAAGAACCGCTACGGCTTCATCGAGGTGGACCTGCAGCGCAACTACCAGCGCCGCTTCAAGCAGAGTGCCGACTGGCTGCGCGAGGTGACCGCGACCCGCACGCTGCACGCCGACATCTAGCCTGCTGGCCAGCGCTTGTTACCGTGGAGCCTTTGGCTTCCCGGTAACACGGAGAGAGAAAGGAGTCGGCGATGGCCGACAACGAGAGGGGACTGATCTTCCTCAAGCCCGTGCTCAAGCCCACCATCTGGGGCGGGCGCAAGCTCGGGACCGATTGGGGCTACGAGCTGCCGGACGGCCCGGTAGGGGAGTGCTGGGCGATCAGCGCCCACCCGCACGGCGACTGCGAAGTGGCCGAGGGACCGCTGGCGGGCAAGACGCTCTCCCAGCTCTGGGACGAGCGCCGCGACCTTTTCGGCGACCTGGCGGGCGACCGCTTCCCGCTGCTCATCAAGGTGCTCGACGCCGAGGATGACCTGTCCGTGCAGGTGCACCCGGACGACGCCTACGCCGCCGAGCACGAGAACGGCAGCCTGGGCAAGCACGAGTGCTGGTACATCCTGGACTCCCACCCGCACGCCCACATCGCCATCGGCCAAAAGGCGGCGAACCGCGAGGAGTTCGCACGGCTCGCGGGAGAGGGACGTTGGGACGACCTGGTGAACGAGATCCCCATCTGGAACGGCGACTTCTTCGACATCAAGCCCGGCACCATGCACGCGATCCTGGGCGGCACGCTGCTGCTGGAGACCCAACAGAGCTCCGACGTCACGTACCGCGTGTACGACTACGAACGCCGCCAGGCGGACGGCAGCCTGCGCGAGACCCACTTGGCCCAGGCGCTCGACGTGATCGACTACGTGACGCCGGCGCCCGAGAGCGGCGAGGTCACCGTGCCAGAGATCGACGGTGTGACCGACCTGCTGGAGTCCGACGACTTCTGCGTGCTGCGAGTGCGCGTGGACGGCAGCCACGTGCTGGCGCAGCCCTGGAGCTTCCTGTGCGTGAGCGTGGTGGACGGCGCGGGCAGCGTGACCTGCGGCGACGTGCGCCACGAGCTGCACAAGGGCAGCCACTTCGTTGCGCCGAGCGACTGCGGCGACCTGAGCTTCGAGGGCCGCATGGAGCTTGTCTGCAGCCACGTGTAGCGTTTGGGCGCGGGGGCGTGCTTGCGCCGCGCCATCTTTCCAATTCGTGAACCCCTGCGGGATTTGGCCCTGCCGCCCGCGGGGGTCTTTATACTAGGTGCGTCCGTTCGAGTCTGTTCTGCATCCGTCTGCGGATCTGGGGGTTCACATGGGCGCATTCTTTGGCGCGGTATCCAAGCGTGACGTGGTGCTGGACGTGTTCTTTGGGGTGGACTACCACTCCCATCTGGGCACGCGCCGCGCCGGTATGGTCATGTTCGACGCGCAGGACGGCTTCCAGCGCGAGATTCACTCCATCGAGAACACGCCGTTCCGGACCAAGTTCGAGCGCGACCTGCAGGAGTTCCATGGCACGAGCGGCATCGGCTGCATTTCCGACATGGACCCGCAGCCGCTGATGGTGCGCAGCCACCTGGGCGTGTTCACCCTTTCCACGGTGGGCCACATCAGCAACGAAGAGCAGCTCATCGAGACCTTCACCGGCATTGGCCACCAGTTCATGGCCATGTCGGATGGCGGCGTGAACCAGACCGAGCTCGTTGCGGCGCTCATCAACACGCAGGACACGCTCGTGGAGGGCATCCAATACGCCCAAGACCAGATCGTCGGCTCGCTCACGCTGCTCATCATGACGTCCGACGGCGCGCTCATCGCCGCGCGCGACAAGATGGGCCGTCTGCCCGTGCTCATCGGCCGCGACGACGACGGCTACTGCGTGACCTTCGAGAGCTTCGCGTACGGCAAGCTGGGCTACGTGGACGAGCACGAGCTGGGGTCGGGCGAGATCGTGCGCATCACGGCCGACGGCTACGAGGTGTTGGCCGCGCCGCGCGACGAGATGCGCATCTGCGCCTTCCTGTGGGTGTACTACGGCTACCCCAATTCCAACTATGAGGGCGAGAACGTCGAGGTCATGCGCTACCGCAACGGCGCGCGCATGGCGGCCGACGAACGCGCCCGCGGCACCCTGCCCGACGTGGACTACGTGGCAGGGGTGCCGGACTCGGGCCTGCCGCACGGCATCGGCTATGCCACGGAGTCGGGCAAGCCTTTTGCCCGGCCTTTCGTCAAGTACACGCCCACTTGGCCGCGCAGCTTCATGCCTGCCAACCAAGACGTGCGCAACCGCGTGGCCAAAATGAAGCAGGTGCCCGTGCCCGAGCTCATCAGCGGCAAGAAGCTGCTGTTCGTCGACGATTCCATCGTGCGCGGCACGCAGCTGCGCGAGACGGTGGAGTTCCTCTACGGCGCCGGCGCGGCCGAGGTGCACATCCGCAGCGCCTGCCCGCCCATCATGTACGGCTGCAAGTACCTGAGCTTCTCCCGGTCCAACTCGGACTACGAGCTCATTGCGCGCCGCAAGATCCTGGAGCTGGAAGGCAGAGAGGGCGAGCAGCACATCGACGAGTACGCTGACGGGACCACCGAACGCGGCGGCTGCCTGCTGCGCAGCATCTGCGAGGAGATGGGCTTCGATTCGCTGAGCTTCCAGAGCCTCGACGGCATGCTCGACGCCATCGGCATCGACCGCGCCAAGGTCTGTACCTACTGCTGGAACGGCCGCGAATAGCTTGGGCAGACTCCCAAGACGGGTGTGCCACCCTCGGCCTGTACTTGGGGGTGGCACACCTGTATTAGGACAAGTCTGCCAAAGTTAGATGTTTTTTACTCTTGGAGTGGGATACACTAGACAAGTTGGGTATACGTAGCGAGGCATGCAACTCGCACGCAAGCACTCAGGAAAGGTGATTCCCACGGATCGTAACTACTTCAACCTCAAGGACCAAGTCGCGCTCGTCACGGGCTGCTCCGGCGGCTTGGGCGTTCAGATGGCCAAGGCGCTCGCCAGCCAGGGCGCCAACATCGTCGCCATCGCGCGCCGCAAGGAGAAGCTCGACCAGGTCTGCGCCGAGATCAGCGAGGAGTTCGGCGTGAAGACCCTCGCCGTGCAGTGCGACATCACCTCCACCGAGGCCGTCGAGGCCGCCGTGGATGCCGCGCTCGCCGAGTTCGGCCGCATCGACATCCTCATCAACAACGCCGGCACCGGCGCCGTGGCCCCCGCCGAGGACATCACCGACGAGCAGTTCGGCAACGAGATGCAGATCGACCTCTTCGGCTCCTTCCGCGTCGCCCGCGCCTGCGCCAAGAAGGCCATGATCCCCGCGCAGTACGGCCGTATCATCAACATCGCTTCCATGTACGGCCTGGTGGGCAACATGGTCGCCGGCTCCGCGCCGTATCACGCGGCCAAGGGCGGCGTGGTCAACATGACCCGCGCGCTGGCCGCCGAGTGGGGCAAGTACGGCATCACCGTCAACTCCATCTGCCCGGGCTACTTCTACACCGACCTCACCGTGGACACGCTCAACAGCGACTTCTTCCAGGAGCACGCCAAGCGCACCATCCCCGAGGGCCGCTATGGCGAAGAGGGCGAGCTCGACGGCCTGGCCATCCTGCTGTCCAGCCCCTCCTGCAGCTACCTCACCGGCCAGAACATCGCCGTGGACGGTGGCTACACCTGCATCTAAGCAGCTCCTGCGCCTAGCCCTGCGGTGACGCTCGTGCGACGCCGCGCGGGCTGCGTGACGATGCCGAGCCCGGGACCCTTATGCGGCCCCGGGCTTTTTTCGTGGCGTGGGGCAGACGGCGCATGCCTATGCATGAATGGTCCAGTGTTGCCAGTTGTGCACGATGCCGTACTGCGGTGTTACGGTTACGGAATTCGTGTTACGATTGCGCGCGACAGATCGGAAGGAGCGTATCATGCACATTCCTGACAACTACCTTTCCCCCTCGACCGACGCGGTGCTCGGCGTGGCCATGGTGCCCATCTGGGGCTATTGCGCCAAAAAGGTCCACGACAAGCTCGACGCCAAACAGGTCTCGTTCCTGGGGATGGCCGCGGCCTTCTCGTTCCTGCTCATGATGTTCAACGTGCCGCTGCCCGGCGGCACGACCGGTCACGCGGTGGGAGGCACGCTCATCGCGTTGCTCCTGGGTCCCGAGGCGGCGTGTCTGGCTGTCTCGGTCGCGCTGGCCATACAGGCGGTCATCTTCGGCGACGGTGGCATCCTGGCCCTGGGCGCCAACTGCTTCAACATGGCGTTCGTCCTGCCCTTCGTGGGCATGCTCGTGTATCGTGCGATTGCGGGCACGGAGCCGAACGCGACCAGGCGGCGCGTGGCGATGTTCATAGGCGCCTACGTGGGCTTGGCGGTAGCGGCGCTCGTCGCGGCCATCGAGTTCGGCATCCAGCCCTTGTTGTTCACCGATGCGGCGGGCCAAGCGCTCTATTGTCCGTATCCGCTCTCCGTCTCCATTCCGGCCATGCTCATCCCGCACCTGCTCGTTGCGGGCGTGGTGGAAGGCGTGGCGACGGTAGCGATCTATGAGTTCGTGGCCAACGCGGCGCCCGAGTACGTGGTGGCCACGCCCGAAGGCCGCGGCAACGGCGGCGGTGGCTTGGCGTGGGTGGCCGGGCTCGTGGCGGTGCTGGCGGTCGCCACGCCACTCGGCCTGATCGCCCAAGGTACGGCTTGGGGCGAGTGGGGTGCCGACGAGATTGCCGAGACCGGTGCGGGCTTCGTGCCTGCGGGGATGGCGAACGGCTTCGAGTGGAGCGCTGTGATGCCGGACTACAGCTTTGGCGGACTGCCCGACGCGGTCGCCTACATCCTGTCCGCCGTGGTGGGAATCGCGTGCTTGGTCATCATCTTCAAGCTGCTGAGCCTTGCGGCCAAACCGTCGGCGCCCGCCGCGGCCGCAGCGTAGCTGCGTGAGTGTCAGGGCTCGGAGGGCCCGCAGAGTCGAGAATCTGACCTGTGAGACGTAAGGAATTGTGCGCGTTGGCCCGAATTGGGGCCCAAAGGGTCGAGAATCTTGCCTGTGAGAGGGAAGATTCTCGACCAACCTGTATCGGGAGGAAAGGACGGTGCGGCCATGGGCCAACGTGAGCTGCCGCAGTGGTTGACGCAATCCGCGCCGTACGACCCGCCTACCGACCGCGACGGCTACCTGCGGCGCAACGTACTGCGCCTCGCGCAGACCCTCGAGGTGTTCCGCGCCGAGACGCCTGCGGCAAGTTCCGCGGTCGATCGCTTGTTGGCGCGCGTGCCTGCGCCCCTGCGCCTGTTGGGTGTGGTCCTGCTCGTCGCGCTCGTGGCCGCGGCGCGCAACATGGCGCTGGTCTGGCTCGTGTTGGCTGTGGCTCTGTGCCTGCTCGCCCTGCGTCCGCCACAGACCATCCGGGCAGTGCTCGTGCCGGCGCTCGCGGTGGCGTTGCTATCGGCGCTGGTCAACCTGCCCGCCGCGCTCTTCTTGGGGCAGACGGAGGCGCCGTTGCGCGTCGCGACCAAGGCCTTCGTCACCTTGTTGCTGGTCTGCGGCCTGTCCCGGTCGGTGGCGGCCGAAGAGCTGCTCGGGGGCTTTGCGGCGCTGGGCCTGCCTCCCACCTTCACGCTCACGCTGGACCTCGCCGTGCGCGACTTGGCGCTGCTCGGTGCCGAGGCCACGACGCTGTCCGAAGCGTTGGAGCTGCGCAGCGTGGGTCACAACCACAGCAAGACCGCGAGCGCGGCGGGCGTTTTGGGCATGGTCTTCCTGCGCGCGCAGCGCCATGCCACCGCCCAAGCCGAAGCCATGGTCCTGCGCGGCTACCCCGGCGCCTCGGGATCGCGCCGCGTGCGACCGAGCGTCGCCATGCTGCTCTACCTGCTGTTCCTTGCCCTTGCCGTGGGGGCGTTCGTGTATTTGGAGGCCGCGCTGTGAGTTGGGAGGCCGTGCTGTGAGCCAGGACGAGACCAAGCGAGATCTGTCGCCGTCGCCCGACGAGCCTCTGTCGTGCGCCGACGAAACGCCCGTCGCGCCGGACCAGGGCGCCATCGTGCGCTTCGAGGGCGTGAGCTTCGCCTACGCGGGTGCGGCGGCCCCGGCCCTGCGCGACGTGTCGTTCGAGGTGCCGCGCGGCCAAGCTACGGCGCTCATGGGTCCCAACGGCTCGGGCAAGTCCACGGCCCTGCGCCTGCTGCTGGGGCTCGACCACCCATCGGCTGGCACGGTGCGGGTGGACGGCCAGGTGGTAGACGCCGCGCTGCTGCGCGACCCGGCCGCGGCCAAGCGCCTGCGCCAACGCGTGGGCTTGGTGTTCCAGGACCCCGAGACGCAGCTCTTCTGCCCGAGCGTGGAGCAGGAGATCGCCTTTGGCCCGCAGCAGATGGGCCTTCCCGCCGACGAGGTCGCGCGGCGCACGGAGGACTGCCTGGCGCTCTTTGGCCTGACGGAGCTGCGCGGCCGCGCGCCCTGGCGCCTGTCGGGCGGGGAGAAGCGGCGCTGCGCGTTGGCCTGCGTGGTGTCGCTCGGACCCGAACTGCTCTGTTTGGACGAGCCCACCAACGGCTTGGACGAGGGCAGTTACGGACAGCTCGTGAGCTTCCTGCGGGCCTTCGTGGCCAGCGGCAAGACCGTGCTGGTCGCCACGCACGACCGCGCCTTCGCCCAGGCGCTCGGCGCGCGCGAGCTGCGGCTGTAGGGGCTCGCGCCGGCGGGCCCGTGCGTGCGGCCTTTGGTCCGCGGCCTGGGACCCTTCGGTATGTAATGAGCTGGAAATCTGGATAAACACGAGGAAATTGCCTTATTTATGCTGTAGCGTGTATACCCATCCAGACGCATAAAAACAGGCAATTACCTGCGCTTTTGCACATCTACCGTTCACTGGCAAAAAGCTACCTTATACCAAGTCCGTCACACTCTTACCACGGGATGAGCGTACATACTCAAATGAGCTTTTTTGCACATCCAAGCTAGAGGAGGACCCAAATGCCTAAGTTCGAATCTCCCGATCGCGTCGTCATCGCGCTGGGCGGCAACGCCCTCGGCGACACCCCCGATGAGCAGATCGCTCGCGTGCGTGAGGCTGCCCCCACCCTGCTCAAGGTCATCGAGATGGGCAACGAGATCATCATCACCCACGGCAATGGCCCGCAGGTCGGCATGATCCAGAACGCCTTCGCCGCCGCCAACGAGGCGACCGACGGCAAGTACCCCAAGATTGACCTTCCCGAGTGCGGCGCCATGAGCCAGGGCTACATCGGCTATCACCTGCAGCAGGCCATCGGCGTTGCCATGCACAAGGCCTACAAGCGTTGGCACGTCGC
>CACXFF010000002.1 GCA_902766805.1 uncultured Coriobacteriaceae bacterium
CGCGTCCCGAAGCTTTCGTCACCCCTCCTTAGGTTCGGTTTAGCTTGGCTGCGTAGAGTAGCGGCTGTCAGTCAGGAACGCCGGGCGCAGGGGGCGCCCGTCCAGCCCAAAAGGAGTCCAGCCATGTTCGATTCTCTCTTCGGTACCGCCAACGCCGTCGATGCGGCTGCAGCCGCCACAGCCACGACCACCTCGCTCAACATCGAAGCCTTCGCCATCTGCACGGTCGCAGCCGTTGCCTTGGGCATCGTGTTGGCCTTCGCCTACATGTTCCGCGGCCGCTACACCAAAAGCTTCGTGATCACGCTCGCCATGCTGCCGGCCATCGTCGCCGTGGTCATCATGATGGTCAACGGCAACATCGGCGCCGGCGTGGCCGTCGCGGGTGCCTTCTCGCTGGTGCGCTTCCGCAGCGCCCCGGGCAGCGCCAAGGACATCTCCTTCATCTTCTTGGCGATGGCCGTCGGCCTGGTCTGCGGTATGGGCTACCTGGGGTACGCCGCCTGCATCACGGCCATCATGTGCGTCGTCTACCTGCTGCTCACGCTCTCCAACTTCGGCCAGGCCAAGTCCTCGCCCGACCGCACCCTGCGCGTGACCATCCCCGAGGACCTCGACTACAACGGCCTGCTCACCGACCTCTTCGCCCAGTACACCACCTACCACGAGCTCGTGGACGTGCGCACCACCAACATGGGCTCGCTCTTCCGCCTCACCTACAACGTCGGCATCGCGCACCCCGAGCAGGAGAAGGCCTTCATCGACGAGATCCGCTGCCGCAACGGCAACCTCGAGGTCGCCCTCATGCAGCAGGCCGCCCTGCACAACGAGCTCTAATCCCTTCGGGGCAGCTGGACCCATCCCGAGCGGCCGCCGGGCATCCAAGCGCACCCCCCTTACGCAGCCAGGACCGGAAAGGCGCCGCACTAGACAAGGTGGCGAAGTTGTATCAGGTACAACTTCGCCACCTTTTGCCACTTTCCGCCATGGGCATGGCTTAGAGCAGGTTGCTGGTGTCCTCAACGTCGAAGGACAGGAAGCGCTCGTCGTCGCCCTCGTAACCGATGGGCTCCGTGTCGGCGAAGAACTCCACGATGTCCTCGAGCGCCACGGGGCGGAAGTTGTTGGCGTCCACGCCCACGTCATAACGGCGCACGCCCATCGCGCGGTTGCGCGCGTTGTACTCGGGCTGCGAGTGGATGTGCCCGTGGCACATGATGGTGCCGTAGAGCATGCGGTTCCATGAGAGGTAGGGGTAGTGCGACAGGCAGGCCATGTAGCCGTCGCGCGCCAGGCGGCCAATCTCGGCGTAATCGGCCCACGAGCTGAAGACCCCGGCCTGTGAGAAGTCGCGGTCGTGGTTGCCACGGATGAAGTGGATGTTGTGGCACAGGATCTGCTCGCGATAGTCACGCACGTAGCCGAAGTTGCGCTCCATGGTGAAGTCGCCCAAGTACCACAGCTCATCGTCGGGGCCCACGAGATCATTGATGTTGCGTATGAGAATGCGGTCCATCTCTTCGACCGATGAGAAGGGTCGGTGCTCGTACTTGATGATGTTCTCGTGGCCAAAGTGGCCGTCTGCCGTGAGCCAGATCATCTGCGCCTCCGTGCTTCCGTGCCGACGTTGAACATTCAGCACGATACTACGGCAACGCGCCCGCTCCGCGCCAGACTCCGATGGCACATTTCTGTCCAAGACAAGTCTGCGCCCTCAGCCTTTTCTTGAAGGTGGCAGACTTGTCTTGGACAGAAATGTGCCATCGGGACAACGTTTCAAGCCTGTGACCGTTGCGCGTGGTCGAGTGGGCCTTCGCTACACTTAGCAGCGTCCGGCCCTGCGGGAACGAGAGGAGACACGATGGCCCGCACCCAGCACAGCGCGCTCGCCCTCCTTCTCGGCCTATCCCGACTTAGCAGCTTCGCGCGCTAAGGGCCCTGTCGCACGCATCTGCGCGATCAGCTCTAGCGCGCCTTCGTCCAGAAGGGCAAGCGGCGCCGAGAGCACATGACCTCCTGCCTTCCTGGACCCGCCTGCATCCTCGCAGGCACCGATGGGTACCCACGCCGTATTGGCGAGACATGATCAGGAGGAGAGCATGGCCCGTAAGATCCACATCTTTGACACCACCCTGCGCGACGGCGAGCAGTCTCCCGGCGCTTCCATGAACACCGAGGAGAAGCTCATCGTCGCCCAGCAGCTCATCCGCCTGGGCGTGGACGTGATTGAGGCCGGCTTCCCCATCTCCAGCCCGGGCGACTTCCGTTCGGTGAACGAGATCGGGCGCATCGCCGGCGACGATTGCGTGGTCTGCGGCCTCACGCGCGCCATCGACAAGGACATCGACGTCGCGGCCGAAGCCCTGAAGAGCGCCAAGCGCCCGCGCATCCACACCGGCTTGGGCGTCTCTCCCTCGCACATGCGTGACAAGCTGCACATGACCGAGGACCAGGTCGTGGAGCGCGCCACCCACTGCGTGCAGTACGCCAAGCGCTACGTGGAGGACGTGGAGTTCTATGCGGAAGACGCCGGCCGCGCCGAAGAGGCCTTCCTCATCCGCGTCATCCAGGCCGCCGTCGACGCCGGTGCCACCGTCGTCAACATCCCCGACACCACCGGCTACAACCTGCCCGAAGCCTGGGGCCGCCGCATCAAGGCCCTCTCCGACAACGTGCGCGGCATCGAGAACGTCACCATCTCGGTCCACACCCACAACGACCTGGGCATGGCCACCGCGCTCGCGTTGGCTGGCGTGGCCAACGACGCCACGCAGATCGAGTGCACCATCAACGGCTTGGGCGAGCGTGCCGGCAACACCGCGCTCGAGGAGGTCGTGATGGCCATCAAGATGCACGGCGATGCCCTGGACGCCTACACCGACATCAACACCCGCGAGCTCACGCGCGCCAGCCGCCTGGTCACGCGCATCACCGGCATGAACGTGCAGGCCAACAAGGCCATCGTGGGCGCCAACGCGTTTGCCCACAGCTCGGGCATCCACCAGGACGGCGTGCTCAAGCGCCGCGACACCTACGAGATCATCGACCCTGCCGACGTGGGCGCCGCTGGCTCGGAGATCATCCTGTCGGCCCGTTCGGGCCACGCCGCGCTGCGCCACCGCTTGGAGCAGCTGGGCTACAGCTTCGAGGATGCCGCCTTCGAGGACGTCTACACGCGCTTCCTGGAGGTCGCCGACCAGAAGAAAGAGGTCTACGACGAGGACCTCGAGTCCATCGTGCAGGAGCGCGAGCGCGACGTCGACGCCGTCTACACGCTCAACGCGCTGCAGGTCTCCTGCGGCGATCCGCTGATCCCCACCGCCACCGCCACGATCACCGACGAGCTGGGCGTGCGCCACGTGGTGGCCGCGACCGGCACCGGCCCGGTGGACGCCGCCTACAAGGCCATCGACCAGGTGGTTGCCATCCACGGCGACCTGCAGGAGTTCGCGGTGAAGGCCGTGACCCGCGGCATCGACGCCCTGGGCGAGGTCGTGGTGCGCGTCGCCGCCGAGGACGGCCGCGTCTACACCGGTCGTGGCTCGGACACCGACATCATCGTGTCGTCGGCCAAGGCCTACGTGAACGCCATCAACCGCATGATCAACACCGCGCGCGCCAACCGCGCCTGACGCCCGTCCCACTCCGACCCGCGCCGCAGCCACGGCGCGCCCGACCCCCAAGGAGGCATCCATGCCCAAGCCCATGACCATGGCCGAGAAGATCCTGGCCGCCCACGCCGGCCTGGACGAGGTCGTCCCCGGCCAACTCATCGAGTGCACGCTGGACGGCGTGCTCGCCAACGACATCACCGCGCCGCCCGCGATCAAGGTGGTGGACCAGATCGGCGCGGGCGTGTGGGACAAGGACAAGATCTTCCTCGTGCCCGACCACTACGCGCCCAACAAGGACATCAAGAGCGCGGAGCAGACCAAGGCGATGCGCGACTTCGCCCGGGCTCACCAGATCACGCACTATTGGGAGACGGGCTGCGCCGGCGTGGAGCACGCGCTGCTGCCCGAGCAGGGCATCGTGGTGCCGGGTGACCTCATCATCGGCGCCGACAGCCACACCTGCACCTACGGTGGCATTGGCGCCTTCTCCACGGGCGTGGGCTCGACCGATGCCGGCGTGGGCATGGCTACGGGCAAGGCCTGGTTCAAGGTTCCCGAGACCATCCGCATCGAGGTCAACGGCGAGCTGGCCCCGGGTGTCTCGGGCAAGGACGTGATCCTGCACGTGATTGGCCTCATCGGCGTGGACGGTGCGCTCTACCAGGCCATGGAGTTCGGCGGCTCGGGCATCGAGCAGCTCTCCGTGGAAGGCCGCCTCACCATTGCCAACATGGCCATCGAGGCCGGCGGCAAGGCGGGCCTGTTCGAGGTGGACGACAAGGCGCGTGCCTACGTGCAGGCGCGCACGAGTCGCCCCTTCACCGAGTACCACCCCGACCCGGACGCCAGCTATGCGCGCGTGCTCACGATTGACGCCGCCGACATCGAGCCCTGCGTCGCGTGGCCGCACCTGCCGGGCAACACGCACCCCGTGAGCGAGAGCCGCCACATCACCATCGACCAGGCGGTGATCGGCTCCTGCACCAACGGTCGCATCGAGGACATGCGCGCGGCGGCCGAGGTCCTGCGCGGGCGCACCGTGCACCCGGACGTGCGCTGCATCATCCTGCCCGCCACGCAGGCCGTGTGGCTGCAGTGCGTGCACGAGGGACTCATGGACGTGTTCGTGGAGGCGCACTGTGCGGTCTCCACGCCCACCTGCGGCCCTTGCCTGGGCGGCTACATGGGCATCTTGGCGGCGGGGGAGCGCTGCATCAGCTCCACGAACCGCAACTTCGTCGGCCGCATGGGCGACCCCACGAGCGAGGTTTACCTGGCCAGCCCCGCCGTCGCTGCGGCAAGCGCCGTGGCCGGCCACATCGCCCTGCCCTCCGACTTGGACTAACCTGCGGCGCCACGGCCGCGAGAGAGGAGCTCTCCCATGCAATTCCACGGCACCGTCCACCGCTACGGACGTGACATCGACACCGACGTCATCATCCCCGCGCGCTACCTGAACACCTCTGACCCCGCCGAGCTCGCCAAGCACTGCCTGGAGGACTTGGACACCAGTTTCATCAGTCGCGTCCAGCCTGGCGACATCATCGTGGCCGAAGAGAACTTTGGCTGCGGATCGTCGCGCGAGCACGCGCCCATCGCCATCAAGGCTGCGGGCGTGAGCTGCGTGGTGGCCAAGAGCTTCGCGCGCATCTTCTACCGCAACGCCATCAACATGGGCTTGGCCATCCTGGAGTGCCCCGAGGCCGTCGACGCGATCGGCAACGGCGACACGGTGAGCATCGACGCTGACACCGGCACCATCACCGACGAGACGACCGGCGCCAGCTTCCAGGCACAGCCGTTCCCGCCCTTCATCCAGGAGATCATCGACGCGGGCGGCCTGGTGGCCCGCACCAAAGCCCAACGCGCCTAAGGTCTGTCGCCGGCGCCGCTGTCTCGCGCGCGGCGCCTGGTGTCCCAACCCGACGAAAGGAATCCCATGCCCACGTATCGCATAGTCACCCTGCCTGGCGACGGCATCGGCCCCGAGATCATGGACGAGGCCAAGAAGCTCCTGGCCGCCATCGGCAGCAAGACCGGAACCACCTTCGCCTGCGAGGATCAGCTCATCGGCGGCGCCGCCATCGACGCCACGCGTGCGGCCGGCGAGCCCGTGAGCGCCCTGCCGCCCGCGACGCTCGAGGCCGCGCAGTCTGCCGACGCCGTGTTGCTCGCGAGCGTGGGCGGACCCAAGTGGGACGACCCCACGCCGGGCGCCGTGCGTCCCGAGGCCGGCCTGCTCGGCATCCGCAAGAGCCTGCAGCTCTATCTCAACCTGCGCCCCGTGCGTCTGTGGAACGCCCTCATCGGTGCTTCCACGCTCAAGCCCGAAGTGCTCGAGGGCGTCGACGTGCTCATCGTGCGCGAGCTTACCGGCGGCCTGTACTTCGGCGTGCACGAGCGCAAGGCCGACGTGGCCGGCGCGGGCGTGGGCGGCGCGGCGGGCCAGACTGCCGTGGACTCCATGGAATACGCCGAGTACGAGATCGACCGCGTGGTGCGCTGGGCCTTCGAGGCCGCTGGCCGTCGTCGCGGCCGCGTCTGCTCGGTCGACAAGGCCAACGTGCTGGAGACCTCGCGTCTGTGGCGCGAGGTGGCGGCGCGCGTCGCGGCCGACTTCCCCGAGGTCGAGGCCTCCAACATGTACGTGGACAACGCCGCCATGCAGCTCGTGTACAACCCGGCGCAGTTCGACGTGCTCGTGACCGAGAACACCTTTGGCGACATCCTCTCCGACGAGGCGTCCATGCTCACGGGCAGCCTCGGCATGCTCGCGTCTGCCAGTTTGGGCGACGGCACGGCCCTCTACGAGCCGAGCCACGGCTCTGCCCCCGACATTGCGGGCAAGGGCATTGCCAACCCCATCGCACAGCTGCTCTCGGTCGAGCTCATGCTGCGCTACAGCTTCCAGATGGACGAGGCCGCCGACCAGCTCGCTGCCGCCATTGGCAGCGTGCTCGACGCCGGCTGGCGCACGGCCGACATCGCCGACGACAGCACGCCCGCTGACCACATCCTGGGCACCAGCGCGATGGGCGACAAGGTCGTGGAGGCCTACCTCGCACAGTAGCTCCGACGCATCTACCAGCGCTTGTTGACGTGGCCGCATCCCTTCCAGGTGCGGCCACGCTGCTTGTGCTGTCCCGTGTTACCGCAGAGCCTTCGGCTTCCCGGTAACACGGGGCTACTGCTCTGGCCTCGTGGCCGCCGCGGGGACGGGCGGCGTGGGCCACGGGGCATGTCCTCGGCGCGGCGAGTCGGAGGGCGTCGCGGTCAGCGCGTGCTCGCGCACGCTTGCCGCCGCGGGCCTCCAAGCGTGCTGGCGCGCGCTTGTCGGGGATCCTCGAGCGCCTGCGGGATATGCCCCTACGGCCCCCGCCGCCCTCCGTGCCAGGGAAGACGACAGCGCCGCACACCC
>CACXFF010000003.1 GCA_902766805.1 uncultured Coriobacteriaceae bacterium
GGCGCGTGCGGTGGAGGAGGATTGGGGCTATCCCGAGCCCACCATCGTCGACAAGTGGTTCTACTAGCGCGTTGGGCCCGCGGCGCTGTGCCCAAACGCAGCGCGGGCGGCTCGGCGTGTTCTTGCCACGCCAAACCGCCCGCAGCGCGTCGCAGCGTTGCCTGCGCGCTTACGCCTTGTTCTGCGCCATGACGCCCACGAGCGCGTGGGGAACGTAGGGCTCCTCCAAGTAGGCGATGTCGTCTGCTGTGAGCGTGAGCTCGCTTGCGGCAGCCGGCCCCTCCAGGTGGTGCGGCTTGGTGGCGCCCACCACGGGGCTCGTGACCTTGGTGAGCAGCCAGGCGAGCGCGACCGCGGTCATCGACGTCTCGTGCCGCCCGGCGACCTCGGCCACGCGCTCGATGATCACGCCGTCCTGCGCTGCCGTGGCGTCGTACTTGCCCTTGGCGAAGCTGTCCAGCTCCAGGCGCTTGCTCGTCTCGCCGGGCTTGCGCGCCAGGCGTCCCGCGGCCAACGCGCTGTACGGAATGGTCGCGATGTCGTCCTCCTTGCAGAGCTGCAGCAGCTCGCGCTCGTCCTCGCGGAAGATCAGGTTCATATGGCTCTGGATGGCCTCGAAGCGCGCCCAACCGTGCGCTGCGGCGATGTCATTGGCACGGGCGAGCTGGTAGGGGTGGCAGTTGGACACGCCCAACGCGCGCACCTTGCCCGCGACCACGGCCTCGTTCAGTGCCTCCATGCTCTCCTCGATGGGCGTGTGGTAGTCCCAACTGTGCATGTAGTACAGGTCGATCGTGTCCACGCCCAGGCGGCTCAGGCTGTTGTCGATGCAGGTGCGGATCCAGTCGCCGCCGCTCACGTTCGGGTCGATCAGCGCCGGCGGACGCGGGCTGTATTTGGTGGCGATCACCCATTGGTTGCGCGGGGCGAGCGCGCGCAGGGCGGCGCCCACGTACTCCTCGCTCGTGCCGAACGAGTACGCCATGGCCGTGTCGAAGAACGTGATGCCGGCCTCGAGCGCGCTGCCGATGATCGCGCGCGTGTCGTCCGGGCCCAGCGTCCACTTGTGCAGGGCTTCTTCGGTCACCTTGCCAAAGCCCATGCAGCCCAGGCAGAAGCGGCTGACCTCGATGTCCGTGCGTCCGATGGTGGTGTACTGCATGGTTGGGGGTCCTTTCCCTGGTGGAGTGCGTCGTGTGATGCGTGCTAGGTGCGTGGGGCGTGCCTTACAGCGAGAGCCCCTCGCCTAGCGCCAGTGCGTGCACGCGCTCCGGGTTCTTGACGGCCGCTTCCAGACGCTCGGGGTCGCCGTTGAACGGCGTGTACTCCGGCGCGTCCACGCAGCCCCAGTGAATGAGCAGCAGCTCAGAGTCGGGATAGTGGTTGGCCAGCTCCACCGCGCCGGCGAACCCGATGTGCCAGAAGTTGTCGGCGAAGTCGAACAGCATCATGTCGGGCGCCTTCTCCCACTCCAGGAACTCGGGCAGCGGACGGGAGTCCGAGGGCAGCCAGATGGAGCCGTCGGGCGTGTCGAACCAGAAGCCGCAGTACTCCTTGCGCTCCCAGGTGCGGTGGGTGTACTTCTCCTTGGTCATGTGCTGCTGCCAGTTGTGCCAGGTGGGGGTGAGCGTAACGTCCACGTCGCCCACGCAGAAGCGTTCGCCGATGTCGTGCCCGGTCGCGCCGGTGACGTGCTCCTCGTCGCGCGCGACCTGTGCCACATAGTGCGTGGCGTGGACTTCGCCGGCCTTGTCCTTCAGGCCTGCGAGCGTCTCGCGTGCGAAATGGTCGTTGTCGATGTGGGTGTAGAGCAGTGCGTCGAAAGCGGGCACGTCCTCGGGCAGGATGGGCGGCTCCACCAGGGTGGGCATGTCGAAGCCCACGAGCAGCGGATCGCACAGGATGGTGGTGCCGCGGCTGTTCAGGAGGAAGCCCGCGTTGCCCAGCCAATAGACGGTGGTGGTGTCGGACGGCCCAAAGGCCTCGGCCGGCAGCTGCACCGTCTCCCTCGGCATGGCCTGGCCTGCTGCACTCCTGCGGATCTGTACGCTCATGATGCCCCTCCTTGGGTGGTTTGACCTTGGCTTCATGATACGGGCGCGCGCGAGGCGGTGCCACGCACGGATGCCCGCACCCGTCCACAAGTTGACGATTGCTCCGAAGCGTCTGCCGTGTTACCCCAGAGCCGAAGGCTCTACGGTAACAACGAGTGCCAAGCCGGCCCCGACCGCCGCCGTGTTACCCCAGAGCCGAAGGCTCTACGGTACCAAGCGTTAGAACGCGTAGGGGTTGCCCGGCGTCTGCGCGCCTTCGAAGAGGCGTTCCATGCCAATGCCGCGCATGCGCGTGATGAGGGTCGCGAGCTCCTCTTCGGGCGCGGGGAAGCCCGAAAGGATCCAGGACAGGGCCATCTGCACCGACGCCAGCGCGTGGTACACGGTGGCGAGGCGCAGCTCCTCGGGCATGGGCTCGTCGCCCCAAAGGGACTGGTGCCACGCGAGGTCGAACGCTTGGGTGCGCTCCGTCACGTGTTCGGTGAGGTTGTTCTGGCCGTCCATCCGCACGGCTTGGCGCATGAACGTGCCGTGGGCGCGCATGCGCCGCAGCGCGTCCTCGAGCTCGTCGCGGTAGGCGAAACCGTTCGGGGTGCCGGTGAAGGCGGCCACCATGCGCTTCTCGTAGACCTGGCAGATGAGGTCGTTCTTGTCGAGGAAGTGGTTGTAGAAGGTCTGCCGGCTCACGCCCGACGTCTCGAGCAGGCGCTTGACCGTCACGCGTTCGAGCGGCACGCCGTCGTCCTCCACGAGCTTGAGCAGCGCGTCGATCACGATGGATTCCACGTCGATGGCCATGTTGGGCGTCCCTCCCCGGAGCTTCGCAACGTCAAAAATCATAGCAAGTGCGCGCGTGGCGCTACGCCTGCGCATCGGTGGGTGCGTTGGCTGTGGCTGCGTCGTTATTCCACCCGCGGAATCGTCGACCGTGCGTCTTCCGCATCTTCGCCCTGGCGCTTGACCCTCACGTAACGTCAGGGTTTACCCTAGGTCCAGGCGACGGAAAGGAAACGCATGAGGACGGTGCGCGAGGTGAGCAAGATGGCAGGCGTGAGCGTGCGCACGCTGCACCACTACGACCAGATCGGCCTGCTCCGCCCGAGCGCGCGCAGCGAGGCAGGCTATCGGCTCTACGACGACGCGGACCTGCTGCGCCTGCAGCACATCATGTTGTTCCGCGAGCTCGAGTTCCCGCTCGCGGACATCCGTCGCATCTTGGACAGCCCGGCCTTCGACCAGGCGCGTGCCCTGCAGCAGCAGATCGAGCTGCTGGAGCTCCGGCGCGAGCACATCAGCGACCTGATAGGCCTGGCCAAAGACCTGCAAGCGAAAGGAGTGGGAGCGATGAGCTTCGAAGCGTTTGACACGAGCAAGCTGGACGCCTATGCCGCCGAGGCCAAGGCGTCGTGGGGCGACACGCCGCAGTGGGCGGAGTACGAGCAGCGTTGGGGAGGCAAGCCGCGGGAGGCTGCCGCGGCAGGCGCGCGCATCATGGAGCTGTTCGTGCCCTTTGGCCGCATGGCCGCCGAAGGCGCCGACCCCGGCTGTGACGAGGCCCAAGCGCAGGTCAAGGCCCTGCAGGACTTCATCACGGCCAACTTCTACAGCTGCAGCAACGAGGTGTTGGCGCAACTTGGCCAAGCCTACGGCTGCGGCGGTGACTTCACGCGCAACATCAACGCGGCGGCTGGTCCCGGCGCGGGCGAGTTTGCCGCCGCGGCGGTCGCGGCCTACTGCGGATAAGGCGCGCCCGCAGCACAAAAAGAAGCCCCTGCCTGAGGCGGGGGCTTCGTGCGGTGCGTGTCGTGTGCGCTTAGCGGTTGTCGAAGATGTCCAGGAGCGCCAGGAAGATGTTGACGATGTCCAGGAAGATGCTCGTGGCGGCCATGATCGCGTTGAACATGTTGGGCTCGATGATCGCGGCCTGGTGCGTGTCGTACGCGATGAAGATCGAGAACACGGCGACCGTCACGTAGTCGATCCACGTGGGCGACCCGCCGAAGAACATCATCACGACGCTGGCCGCAAGCACCACAAGCAGGGTGACCATGGCGACCGGCATGAGCTTCTTGAAGAGGTCGGGGAACATCGCGCCCAGTGCCGTGAACACGAGGCTGATGCCAGCCGTGGTGACCAGCGCGTTCGTGATGGTGTCGATGCCGTAGTGCGGCAGCCAGATGCTCGAGGTCGCGCCGAACGCCAGCGTGAACACGATGTAGCCCGTGAGCATGAGCCCCACGCTCTTCTTGGACGTGCCGACGCCGATCAAGATCATGCCTCCGATGGACAACACCAGGGACCCGACGCCGATGGCCAGCTCGTTCCGACTGATGAGCGCCTGCATGCTCGGCTGCAACGCGAGCCAAGAGCGCAGCGCCAACACGCCGAAGCCGAATACCAGCAGTCCGCCGATGATGAGGTTGAACGTGCGGCGATCCATCGTGGCAGCGCCCTCTGCCTGACTGACGATGGAGGACTTGTTGAACAACGCCCTCCTCTGTGCCTTTGCCTGTGCCATGAGAAGCCTTCCTTTCTTACTGCATGTGCCCTGCCGGAGGGGCAGGTGCTAGGAGCTTGCGCGAAGCGGCCCAGCCGTTCCGCGAGCCTATAAGCTTATACGTTATACCCGCTTACCCGTCCCAGAAACTGAATGACACTGAGACCGGGGATGGCGCCGGTCCGTCGCCTACAGCTCGCGGCTCGCGTACAGGCGCTCCGAGAGGTGCAGGGACGCCACGTAGAGCAGCGCGACAGCCACGCTGCCGACGAGCAGCACCGGCCAAGGCGAGGAGAAGCTGCTGGCAAAGCCCTCGAGCGAGTTCAGCACGCCGTGCAAGGCATTGCGCACGGGTTCCAGCGCGATCAGCGCCATGAGCAGGAACGGCGCGGTGAACGCCATGCGTGCCTTGGTCACGCCCAGCCGATAGAGCATGGGCATCCCCAAAGCGAGGTACCCCAAGGTCACCAGGCCCATGCCCCAGCTTGCCATCACGATCTCGCTGCCCCCGCGCGGGACGGTGAGCACCCCGCCAAAGAGCGGGGTTGCCAGCTCCACCAGCCAACCCAGCGCCGCGGCCCCCACCATGGTCGCGCCGCACACGAGCGCCACGAACGTATAGCGCGCGCTCACGACCTGGTGCAAGGTGACGGGCATGGTGAGGCGGCACTGCTGCCAGTCGCCCGCCTCGTCGGTGCCAAAGATGCCCAAGGCAACGTTCATCGTGAGCATGGTCACGAAGAGGCACGTCGCCATGACGCCCGGTGCGCCGGACGTCCCGTCGTTGGACGCGGCGATGATGGGGCACAGGATGACGAGCGACACCAGCGCGAAGCGCAGGAAGCTGCGGCGCGCCACGATCCAATCGGCATAGATCAGAGAACGCATCTACCTCACCTCTCCCTTCACGAGCAACACCAAGCAGTCGTCGATCGTTGCCCGGTCGCAGACGTACTCCGGGTAGCTGCGGCCAAAGGCCGCGCGGTCGGGCACGAGCAGGTTCCAGCTCAGGCCTTCGTGCAAGACGCGCGCTTGGCCGCGCGCCACGTGACCGTCGGCGAGCACCTGCTCCAGCTCGGGCGTGCGCAGCCGCGCGATGCCCATGCGCTCCACGCTGTCGCTGCCCAGTTCGGCAATCACGCGGCCCTCGTCGAGGACCACCAGGTAATCGGCCAGCTTCTCCAGGTCGCTCGTGATGTGGCTGGAGATGAGCAGACTGCGGTCTCCGGGCTCCATCCAGGCGCGCAGCACGTCGAGCAGCTCGTCGCGCGCGATGGGGTCCAGCCCGGCGGTCGGCTCGTCCATGACCACGAGGCGCGCGCCGCTGGCCAACGCGCAGGCAAGCTGCAGCTTCATGCCCGTGCCGCGCGAAAGCTCCCTGACCTGCTTGCGCTCCGAGTCGGGCAGCAGGCCGAGGCGCGTGGCCAGCTCGCGGAACGCGTCCATGCCAAAGACGGGGTACGCCAGCTGGTACATCGTGGCGACCTCGGTCACCGTCATGACGGCGGGGTAGGCCGTGACCGCCGCGACGAAGGCCACGTCTTGGCGCAGCGTCGCGCGCGCGTTGTGGGAAAGCGCTCCCACGTCCTGACCTAGGAGCTCCACACGGCCAGCGTCGGCCGCGAGGCTCCCCAGCAAGATACGCATGAGCGTGGTCTTGCCGGCTCCGTTGCGGCCGATGAGGCCCACGACCGAGCCGTGCGGCACCGCCAGGCTGACGGCCTGCAGCGCAAAGTCCTTGTAGCGTTTGGCCACGCCCGCGCAGCGCAGGTCGCAGGGCTGGCCCTGCAGGTCGATGGATGAATACGGGACAACGGAGCTCATTGCAGCTCATCCTCCAGTTGCAGCTCGAGCATCTCGCGCAGCTCTTGTGCGCCGATGCCGGCGGCTCGTGCGTCGGACACCGCCCGTGCGAGCGATTCCTCCACCATGCGCAGGCGCTCTTCGCGCAGCAGCTCCAGGTTATCGCCGGCCACGAAACAGCCTTTGCCCGGGACGGTGTGGATGAAGCCTTGCGCCTCGAGGTCCTGGTAGGCGCGTTTGGTGGTGATGGCGCTGATGCGCAGCTGCGTCGCGAGGGCGCGGATGGAGGGGAGACGTTCCCCTTCCGCGAGCTCGCCCGCCATGATGGCCCTGCGCAGCTGTGAGGCGATCTGCTCGTAGATGGGCTTGTCCGAAGAGTTGGATACGACGATTTCCATGGGGTCCTTGCCTGATCGCGCGTGTCGTGCGGCGGCAGCGTCCTACCGTCATTACTGTATATATCGTACATATACGGTAATGTCAAGCTGTGCGTGGGTTAGGCTTTCGGTCCGGACGCCGAAGGCTCGGGGGTTTGGGCGCTCGCAAGCGCTGCCCGGGTTGTCGCGAATCGTGCCTGCGGGGCAGGGGATTCTCGGCTGAAGCCAGCCGTTTGTGGGATTTGGGACGAGTCCGCTGCCTTTCAGAGCTGGGGGCCGTGAGCGTCAAAAGCACCGCGTCCACAGCAGCGGCCATCACCCGATCGCCGCGATTGCCCCCTCTGCTCAAGTCGCCCAAGACGGCTTTCAGAGGCTGTTTTATGCATAGGGCATTGCCACTTTTTTGCGGAAGTAGGAGTTGAGCAGATTACGTCAACGAAATCACGTTTGAAAGCCATAATTTCCTTAAAGTAGGAAGATATTTGATGAGGTTCTTCCACAGGGGCGATATACCGTGCCTTATACCTGCAGGTACAGAGCTCTGTATACGGCCCGTGTGGAGAAGGCGCACCGAAAATATGCCTACTTTAAGGAAATTATGGCTTTCAAACGTGATTTCGTTGACGTAATGGGCCGTTTTCCTACTTCGACGCTTTTCTGGCGCTGGGGACATGCATAATCTAGGCCCTTATCCCGCCCGTCATGCATGAGCCCCGAACGGCCCTGCCGTCTGGGGCTCTGTCCGGCCTACGCAGGCCTTCGCTCTGACAGGAATGGGCCGGCCAGGTCCGCGTCATTCCGCCTGTTCGTCGAGGTCGCTGGCGAAGGTGATGCCGTCGCGGCCGGCGCGCTTGGTCGCGTAGAGCGCCGCGTCCGCCTGCTGGAAGAGCCCGTCGTCGGTGCTGCCCGGTCCGCCAAACGCCACGCCCACGGAGATGGTCGCGCCCGGCAGGCCGTTGGAATCGTCGCGCAGGAAGCGGCTCACCTTCTCGATCTTGTGCTCGATCACGTCGCGCATGGACGGCTGGGCGTCCGCCATGATCACGGCGAACTCGTCTCCGCCGATGCGGCAGATGTAGTCCGTGGAGCGGAAGCAGGAGTACAGCGTCGCCGCGACCTCGACGAGGATGGCGTCCCCCATGTCGTGGCCCCACTTGTCGTTGAACTGCTTGAAGTAGTCCACGTCCACGAGGATCAGCGCGCAGTCGGTCTTGTGCAGCGTGACGAGCGCGTCGAACGACCCGCGGTTGTTGACACCTGTGAGCGCGTCGCAGTGCGCCTCGAAGGCGAGCGATTCGGTGAGGGCGTGGTTGCGCGCGTACATCTCGTTGTAGGCGAAGCTGAGGGTGCGCAGCTCGCGTGCGCCGCCAGGCTCGAGCGGCTCGTCTTTCTGGATGTTCTTCTCGTACAGGGAGATGGGCCACAGCAGGAGCAGGCGCGACGACAGGATGACGAACACCAGCACGAGCACGAGGATGACCACGCCCACGCGCATCCAGAGCAGCTGGGACTCGAGGACCGCGGAGCCCTCTTCGATCTGCTCGCGCAGGGTGTCGGAGAGCCGTTCGGTGCAGGCCTGCACGGCGGCGCGGATGCTGAGCTTCTGGTTGCGGTAGGTCTCGTCGTATACCAGCGAATACGCCTTCGTGCGCTTCTCCTGCGTCGTGGACTGCTGGTCGGCAGGCGTGAGCTCGATGGAGCTGAGCTCGTCGGGCAGGTCGGTCATGTTGATGGCGGTGGCCACTAGGCGCATGGCGTAGAGCTCGGTCTGCGCGAGGCGTTCGGACTGCTCGAGGGCGTTTTCCAACGCGGTGATTGCGCCTGAGTTCAGCGCATACGTGCGCAGGGTGTCCATGGGCCCGCCGCTGGCGTTGCGGCCGTTGAGCACGGCGAGGTAGTTGCCAAGGTTGATGCGGTCCTGCCGCGTGACGAAATTGCGCGCCTCGCTCGTGAGCTGGTCGGACGATTCCTGCATCTCGCTGGCGGCGAGTTGGCAGGCCTGGAAGTTCTCGTTGGCGCGCGTGACCCGCTCCTGCGCCTCCACCACGCCGTGCAGGGTGAACAGCACGGCGCAGGCCAAGACGAACGCGACCACCGCGGCACAGTTCTCGAGCACGCTCATGCGTGGAGACAGGCGTCGCATCCAGCCGAGCAGTGCGTTGTGCACTCTCGAGCCAGGCGATGAGGGCTTGTCGCTCATGAAGGCTCCCGAGATGCTTTTTGGTAAGGACGGCTCCCTCCATCATGCCAAAGGGAGGGACCCCGCGCACGCACAAGATGGTGACTGGCACATGCGCGTCCCCGACGAGCGCCGCTCGCCGCGCTGGATGACGCGTGCCTGCGCGCGGGGTAGCCATGCGTGCTACCGTGGTGCTAGCGCAACGGGTCGTCAGTCTGGAGGGGCACGCATGAACGGCATCATCGTCATCGGCATCGCAGGGGGCACAGGCAGCGGCAAGACCACCATTACCCAGCAGATTTCCAAGCAGTTGGGCGACGACGTGGCCGTCATCACACATGACAGCTACTACCGTGCGCATCACGAGATGACCTACGAGGAGCGTACGCTGCTCAACTACGATCACCCCGATGCCTATGAGACCGAGCTGCTCGTCGAGCATTTGCGTGCGCTCAAGCGCGGCGAGGCGGTGGAGGTGCCGGTGTACGACTTCTCCATCTACGACCGCACCGATCGCACTACGACCGTTCACCCCGCCCGCGTGATCATCGTGGAGGGCATCGTGATCTTCCACTCCGCCGAGCTGCGCGACCTCATGGACATCAAGGTCTTTGTGGACGCCGATGCCGACGTGCGCATCCTGCGCCGCATCCTGCGCGACGTGTCCGAGCGCGGCCGCACCCTGGAGAGCGTCATCAACCAGTACCTCTCCACGGTCAAGCCCATGCACGAGGCCTTCGTCGAGCCGTCCAAGAAATACGCCGACATCATCGTGCCGGTGGGCGGGCAGAACGTCGTGGCGCTCGACATGTTGATCCATCGGATCGAGGCGCACCTCGCTTCGTAACCGCTGCGCGGACAAAGCTCGGACTTTCCGCGCAATGCCGAACACTTTGGTGTAGGTTTGAGCGACAATAGGGAGTGCCGAATCGTGAGAGTTGGAGGTGCCGCCGTGGATAAGCGCGCCGCACATGAGCTTGTCGCCGCCTTTATGGGTGGCCTCGCCCCTTGGGTACAGGGTTTGGGAGGAGCGGATGCGCTGCCGCCCATGCCTGGGCTCAACATCGCGTCGTATGGGCGTATGGTTGTGCCCGCCAGCTTGGACCAGCTCGACGTCGTCAACGAGTTCATCTCGCGGGAGCTGGAGGAGTACGACTGTCCAATGCCGGTCCAGATGCAGCTGGACGTCGCGTTGGAAGAGATGTTCGTGAACGTGTGCCACTATGCCTACAAGGATTCCGACGAGCCGGGTGACTGCGTGGTGAGCTACCTGTGCACGAGCCATCCTCGTGGCATCGTCATCGCATTGGTGGACAAGGGCTGGCCGTTCGACCCGCTCACGCGCAAGGATCCCACGAAGCCCACGAGCATCCAAGAAGCCAAGATTGGCGGCTTGGGCATCTTCATGACCAAGAAGAGCGTGGACGACATTGCCTACATGCGTGCGGGCGACAAGAACGTCGTGGTGTTCGGCAAAATGTGGTAGTGCATGATGGGGCGCGGAGTGTTTCCGCGCCCTTTGCTGTGCGTGGCGGCCGGGCTGTGTCCTGCTGTCACACGCTCAACGACGGGCGGAGCTCCGGTGTGGTCCGGTGCTCCGCCCGTCGGCGTAATGTGCCCGCCTAGCGCTGCCGTCTTGCGACAGGCGGGCTCTGTGGGAAGGGAAGGGAAGGCAAGGCAAAGAAAGGAAGGGAAGGGAAAAGCTGCTGCCTCAGCGCCAGTCAACCGGATCGAACGGTGGCTTCGCGATGCTCTCGCCTGCCGCCGCAAGCATCTCCAGCACGTCGTCGCTGAGCTCGATGCCTTCTTCCTGCGTCAAGTCATCCAAAACGTGCTGCCACACGCGTTCCTGCGCACCTGGTCTCGTGAAATCCGTCTGGCGTAGCAACTGCTCGATGTCGCGCTCTTGCATTGCGGGCCTCCTCAGTTGGTCGTATCTGCTCGTTGCCTTACTCTACGAGCTTGGGCGGCGCATGTCCCGCTTCATTCCGAAAAAAACCTCATAAGCCTCCGGCGCGTGACGACGATGATTCCCAATAGCCGTGTCGGCGTCACGATGAGCGGCGTTTCTCCCTATAATGGCCCTCAAGCATTCGAGGAGGCACACATGGACGTATTCGAACGCGCGATGGAGTTCGCGCGCGAGGCACACGAAGGCCAACTGCGCAAGACAGGCAACATCCCCTTCATCCTGCACCCCTTCGAGGTTGCCGCCATCGTGGCCACGATGACAGATGACCGCGAGGTGCTCGCTGCGGCGCTGTTGCACGACACGGTCGAGGACACGCAGGTGACGCCGGAAGACGTCCTTGAGCACTTCGGGCCGCGCGTGGCCAAGCTCGTGGCCGACGAGACGGAGGACAAGCGTCCCTCTATCCCGAGCGAGAACACCTGGCGCGTGCGCAAGGAGGAGTCGCTGGCCCGGATAGAGGAACACGCGGACGACGAGGCGGCGCTGCAGCTGTGGCTTGCCGACAAGCTCTCCAACATGCGCTCGTTCTACCGTCTGTCCTGCGAACGTGGCGACGCCATGTGGGACGCCTTCAACATGCGGGATGCCGAGCAACAGGGCTGGTATTACCGCGAGGTGTTGCGGATCACGGCGCCCTTGGCCGACACGGCGGCATGGCGGGAATACTGTTGGCTGGTGAGTCAAGTGTTTGGTGAGGAGTAGGTATGAGCGGTCTGGGTCTGCACGTCGCGCGCGGATTGGTCTTCCGGCTCCCGGGGCGCCTCGATGCCAACAATGCTCCCGAAGTCGGCGAGCAGCTCGACGACGAGATCGCTTCCGGCCAGGAGGGCACGGTGGTCTTGGACGCCGCGGACACACGCTACGTGTCCAGCGCCGGCCTGCGTGTGATCCTGCGCCTGGTCAAGCGCTGCGCCGTCCGCATAGAGAACGTGTCGCCGGAGGTGTACGGGGTCCTGGAGATGACGGGCTTCACCGAGATGATCGACGTGCACAAGGCGCTGCGTGAGGTGTCGGTGGAAGGCTGCGAGGTCATCGGCACGGGGGCCAACGGCACGGTGTACCGCATCGATCCCGAGACCATCGTCAAGGTCTACTCCAATCCCGACTCTCTGCCGGACATCGAACGCGAGCGTGCGTTGGCGCGGCGGGCCTTCGTGATGGGCGTGCCCACCGCCATCTCCTACGATGTGGTGCGGGTGGGGGACCTGTATGGTTCGGTCTTCGAGCTGCTCAACGCCAAAAGCTACTGTCAGCTTTTGGTCTCGGGCGACATGAGCGTGGACGAGGCGGCACAGGGCTCGGCCCAAATCCTCAAGCAGATGCATGCCAACGAGGTGGACGGCGACCTGCTGCCCGACCATCGAGACATCTCTCTGCAGAAGGTCGCGCGTTTGGAGCACGTCTGGCCGACGTCGGTGACCGAAGGGTTGCGCGCCCTCATCGAGGCCATGCCGTCCTGCCGGCGCATGCTGCACGGTGACTTCCACGTGAAGAACATCATGGTGCAGAAGGGCGAGGCCCTGCTCATCGACATGGACACCCTGTGCGTGGGCGACCCGGTCTTCGAGTTCGCGGGCATGTACAAGCCCTACATCTCCTACCCGGAGATCGACCCCGGTAACCTGGAGCGCTTCTTTGGGATCTCGGACGAGGCGGGCCGCAAGCTGTGGGAGAGCACGATGCGCTACTACTTCGGCGAGCTGTCGGACGAGCGCTGGGCGCAGCAGGTCGACCGTGCGCGTCTGTTGGCGAGCCTGTCCACGGCGACGTCGTTCGCCAAAAAGGATCTGAGCAAGCCACGCAACCGCGAGACGCTGGACTACTTCCAGGGGGTCGTCGAGGAGCTGCTGCCCCGCGTCGATCACCTCGCCCTGCTGAGCTA
>CACXFF010000004.1 GCA_902766805.1 uncultured Coriobacteriaceae bacterium
CGAGTCGGCACGACGCAGCTGGCAGATGCCATACCCCAAGAGGGTGCCGATGATAACGGAGCATACGGTGATCAGGCAGGTGGTCGCAGCGCCCTGGACGATGAGCTTCCAGCGGTCCTCGCGCAAGAAGTTCTTCTCAAAGCTCGCTGCGATGCTCTGGAACACGCTGGGCTTCTCCTGTGGCTGCGCCGCGCCCTCGTTGCGCACCATCACCATGATGTCTGCCGTGCGATACGGCTCGGAGAAGAGCACGCTCTCTTTGCGCTCTTCAGTAATGGCGATGTCGGAGAGCGCGAAGTCGTACGCCCCGGTTGTGATTCCCGGGATGATGCCCGAGAAGGTAGCGGTGGAAACATTGATGTCGTAGCCGTACTCCCGGCAAAAGCGAACCGCGATGTCGGGGTCGATGCCCGCAATCTCACTCCCCACCATGAAGCTGATGGGCATCTTGGTGCCGGTTGTGGCAAAGCTCAGCGCACCGTTGCTGCCGGTGAGGTCGCTCATGTCGATGGGAGTGGATTCGGCGGCAGGGTCGCTCGTCCAATAGGTGTTGAGCTGCTCGAGCGTGTCGTCGCCCTGAATCTTTTTGATGAACTCGTCCATCTGCGCTTTGAGCTGGGCGCCCCTGTCAGTCTTGGCAAAGACGGCACCGTACTCCATGGCCGAAATGGGATCCTTGAGGGTGGTGAGCTCGGGGTTGTCCTTGACCATGCCCGCAACCGACTCCTTGGTCACGACAAAGAAGTCGATCTTGTTTGACTTGAGGGCCTGGATGAGGTCGGTGTACGAGTCGAAGTTGTAAATCTTGGCCTCGGGCAGGCGCGCCGACACCACGGCGTCGTGCCATGCACCCGTCATCACTCCAGCGCGTTTCCCGTTGTAGTCATCGATGCTTGCAGTTGCCGGATCTGGCATGTCGGCCGAAGCCGCGCTTCCACCTCTGCTTCCTGGCCCCCACTTAAACCACAATGCGCCCATGACCACCAGCGCCGCGACAACAATCATGATGATTGCGTCGGTTTTCTTTGGCATTTTCACGCAACAACCTCCCATCCGCTCCGCACTCTTAAGCCATTATTCCATAGATGCAAAAGCGAGCAGACATCCAGTGATGACTGTCAGAACTGTAAAGTGACACAGTTTTTGCCCAACGGAAAGGGGCTGGCACCACATGGCGCCAGCCCCCCTTGGAAACCCTTGGATGGGACACACCCGCTAGTCCTCGCCGTTGAGCAGGGACTCGTCGACGTCATCGTCTCCCAGGTCCACCGGCTCTTCGTCGGCATCCGCATCGGCAGCTCCAGCCCCCAACAGGTCCAATGTCGCCTGGTTGGAGGCAGCAGCCTTGGCGGCCTTCTTGCCAGACTTCTCGGCCAGCATGCGGGCCAGCGAAGCCACACGATCGTCCTCGGCGATGTTCATGACCTTCACGCCCTGCGTGGAACGGCCCAGGCGCGAGATGTCCTTCACGCGCACGCGGATCACCGCGCCGTCCTCCGAGATGATCACCAGCTCGTGCTGCGGGCCCACGACGCGCATGGCCGCCAGGTTGCCCTTCTTGTCGGTCATCTGGATGGTGAACACACCCTGGCCGCCGCGCTTGTGCTCGGGGTAGTCGGAGATGGGCGTGCGCTTGCCGAAGCCGCGCTCGGTGATCACGAACAGGTCACCCTTGCCGTTGGAGACCTCCATGCCCAGCATGTCGGTCCCTTCCTTCATCGTGATGCCGCGCACGCCACTGGTGTCGCGACCCATCTCGCGCACCTCGGCCTCGTCGAACATGATGACCTTGCCGGCCGTGCTGCCCAGCAGGATCTTGTCGCCCTTGTGCACGCGGCGCACGTTGACCAGCTCGTCGCCGTCACGCAGCTTGATGGCGATGATGCCGTCGCGGCGCGTGCGGTCATAGGCCGAGATCGCGGTCTTCTTCACCATGCCGTCTTTGGTGGCGAACATCAGGTACTCGTCGGCGGGGAAGTCGCGGCACGAGATGACCGCGGCCACGTGCTCGCCCTCCGCGAGCTGCAGCAGGTTGGGCATCGCCGTGCCGCGGGCCTGGCGCGACCCGACGGGCAGCTCATGCACCTTGAGGCGGTACACCTTGCCCAGGTTGGTGAAGAAGAGCATGTAGTCGTGGGTGGAGGACACGATGAGGTCCTCCACGAAGTCCTCGTCCTTGAGGTTGAGGCCCGAGACGCCCTTGCCGCCGCGCCGCTGGCTGCGGTAGGTGGCCACCGGCAGGCGCTTCACGTAGCCCGCGTGGGTAAAGGTCACGACCATGTCCTCGTCGGCGATGAGGTCCTCGACGGCCAGGTCGACCGGCGCATCGGAGAGCGTGGTGCGGCGCTTGTCGGCGAAACGGTCCTTGATCTCGCGCATCTCGTCCTTGATCACGCCGAGCAGCTTCTCGCGGTGGGCGAGCAGGTCCTCGAAATAGGCGATCTCCTCGCGCAGCGCCTCGATGCGGCCCACGAGCTCCTCGCGTGCCAGGCCCGTGAGGCGGCGCAGGCGCATCTGCAGGATGGCCTCGCCCTGCACGTCGTCGATGCCAAAGCGGTCGTGCATGCGCTGCTTGGACTCGGCGTCGTCGCGCGAGGTGCGGATGATGTGGACGATCTCGTCGATGTTGTCCACGGCGATGAGCAGGCCCTCCAGGATGTGGAGCTGCTCTTTGTCCTTCTTCAGGTCATACTCGGTACGACGGGTGACCACCGAGATCTGGTGGTCGATGTAGTGCTTGAGCATCTCCTTGAGCGACAGGGTGCGCGGCACGCCGTCCACCAGCGCCAGGTTGATGACGCCAAAGGTGGTCTGCAGCATGGAGTGCTTGTACAGGTTGTTGAGCACCACCTGCGGGATCGCGCCCGACTTGAGGTCAAAGACGATGCGCATGCCCTTGCGGTTGGACTCGTCGCGCATGTCGGAGATGCCCTCGATGCGCTTCTCGTTGATGAGCTGGGCGATCTTTTCCTGCAGGGTGCCCTTGTTGACCTGATAGGGGATCTCGGTCACCACGATGCGCTGGCGGCCGCCCTTCATCTGCTCCACGTGGGCGCGGGCGCGCACGGTGAGGCCGGCGCGGCCGGTCTCGTAGGCCTGTTTGATGCCCTCGCGGCCCATGATGATGCCGCCAGTGGGGAAGTCAGGACCAGGCAGGACGGTCATGAGGTCATCCACCGTGGCGTCAGGGTTGTCGATCATCATGTTGACCGCAGCGATGACCTCGAGAAGGTTGTGCGGCGGAATGTTGGTGGCCATACCTAC
>CACXFF010000005.1 GCA_902766805.1 uncultured Coriobacteriaceae bacterium
CGCGACCATCAGCAGCGTGTCGCCGCAGTCGTAGATGTCGCGGACCTTGCCAGATGCGTCGGGACGCAGGTCGATAGCGGACATGGAAGCTCCAATCGTCGGCGTGGTGTGCACCGACATTGTAGCCGTCCTCATCCGTTGCTCCCCCGTGCGAGTACGGGTCGCTTATTCCTCTACGGGCATGTCACGCTCGAGGTCGGCATCCTCGGCACCGACCAACGAGAAGCGCACACGCGGCAGGTGCAGGGTGAAGGTCGTGCCCTTGCCCAGCTCAGACTCCACCGTGATGTAGCCCTTGTGCCGGTCCACGATTTCCTTGGTCACGGCCAAGCCCACGCCCAAGCCGCCCGCCACACGCTCGCGGCTGTTCTCCGCACGCCAGAAGCGCCCGAAGACATTGGCCAGGTCCTCTTTGGCTATGCCGATGCCCGTGTCCTGCACCGAGATGAGCACGTCAGTGCGGTCTTGGTCGAGCTTGAGGATCACGTAACCGCCCGGCTCGGTGTAACGCAGGGCGTTGGAGAGCAGGTTGACGATGCACTGACGGATCATGTCGCGGTCCACGTCGGCGTAGACTTCCTCGCGCGCCGTGTCTACACGCAGGCGCAGGCGCAGGCCCGAATCGTGGAAGAGCTGGTGCTGGTTGTCGTAGATGGAGCGCACCAAGCCGATCATCTCAGTGCGCTGCGGGCGGAACGGCGTGGTGCCGTTCTCGATGCGCGAGAGCTTGAGCATGGCGTCCACGAGACGCGACAGGCGGCGTACCTCGTGCTCCACCGACGCGAGGTGCTCGTCGTCGGCAGGCATGACGCCATCACGCATGGCCTCTACCGTGGCCTGCATCGCCATGAGCGGTGTGCGCAGCTCGTGGGCGACGTCGGAGGTCAGGCGGTGCTCCATCTGCATGTCCTTTTCCAGATGGTTGGCCATGTCGTCGAAGGTCTCGCCCAATTTGCCGATCTCGTCTTCGCCGCTCAGCTGCGTGCGCGCCGTGAGGTCTCCGTTGCGGATCTGCCGTGCCGTGCTCGTGATGCGGTTGACCGGCTTGGCGAGGCTGTTCGCCATGATGTACGCGATGATGGACGAGACCGTGATGGCGATGATACCGGCGAAAAGCACCGCGCTGAAGGTGTTCTGCCGGAACACCGCCTCTTCTTTGGTCAGGGGCGAGCCAGGCACCGACCACACACCCACAAGTGCCACGAGCAAGGCCACGACGGTGAACACCACCGTCGCCGACATGGCTAGGCTCATGCGACTCGTGAAACTGTGGTAGCGCTTGGTGTCCATGCGCGACGTGTCGTAGCTCGCGCGCGGCGCGTCAGAGCTCGACCCTCTGTCGGCGCCCTGTTCTTCGGCCAAACGCTGGCCAATGGTGAACTTGGCTGACATGCACCCTCCCCCGTGGACGACCAGACCGCTGGCTCGGTCATAGAGGGGGCGTGCGCGGGACAGGCACAAGCGCCGTCCCCCGCACGCCCCGCATCACACCAGATCGTGCAAGCACTGAGCTTAGGCGTTCTGCTTGGCCTTCTTCTGGGCTTCGACGTAGGCCTGGTCCTCGGCGGGCACCTCGAAACGATAGCCCACGCCGTGCACCGTGTAGAGCCAGATGGGGTTCTTGGGATCGTCACCCAGCTTGGCACGCAGGTTCTTGACGTGAGAGTCGATGGTGCGCTCGTAGCCCTCGAAATCGTAGCCCAAGACCTTCTCGACGAGCTCCATGCGGGTGTACACGCGACCTGGGTAACGCGCGAGCGTGATGAGCAGCTTGAACTCCGAGGCAGTGAGGTCGACTTCCTTGCCATCCACCGTGACCTTGTGGCCAGAGATGTCGATGACGAGGCGGCCAAAGTCGAACACCTCAGGCTGGGGCTCTTCGGCGGCGTGGGCGCGGCGCAGCAGGGCACGCACGCGGGCCACGAGCTCGCGCGGGGAGAACGGCTTGATGAGGTAGTCGTCGGCACCCAGTTCCAGGCCGATGATGCGGTCCTCCACCTCGCCCTTGGCCGTGAGCATGATGATGGGCACATCACTCGTGTCGCGAACGGCGCGGCACACGCGCTCACCGGACAGCTTGGGGAGCATGAGGTCCAAGATGATCATGTCAAAGGTGTGCTTCTCGAACTCCTCCAGGGCAGACTGGCCATCACCCACGCCACGCACCCAGTAACCTTCACGCTCGAGGTATGCCGCGACGGCGTCGCGAATGGTCTTCTCGTCCTCCACGAGGAGGATTTTCTTCACTTCGGCGTTCGACATACGGGACCCCCTTCTATGACGCACGTGCGACGTGCGGATTCTGCAGAAATGCGCATAGGCATTTTTCATTCTACCCACAAGGGCTTATGGAGAATCTTTTTTTGTGGCTAACGGTCGAAGAGTCTTGTCGGCGTCTGCAGGGGCCACGAAACGCAGCAGGGCTGTCGTATACAGAGCCATCGTGGCAGCCGCGCAAGACCTGTCCTGCAAGGACAGCCCACGAGGACACGTGATCCCGAGTGTCAGTACTCCTCGGACTCCTCCGCCTCGGCGCGCGCCTGTTCCTCGGCGGCCTTCTCGGCCTCTTCCTGCGCCTTGGCTTTGGCCTCCTCGGCCTTCTTCTGTGCCATCTGCTCCGACGTCAGCAGATCGTAGGCGCGCACGTACACACCCGTGGGGTAGCCCGTGTTGGAGTCCTTGACCGTGGAATAGGTCACGAAGCTGTCCGTGTCGCCCGTTGCCGCAGGGTATTCGCCATAGTCCACAGCACGGTCTGCCGCCAACAGGACGCTGAAGGTCCCCGCCGGCTCGTCATAGACGATGTAGCTGGACAGGCTCTTGAACGCATACACGCCGTCGCGGCCCCAGATGCCTGCGGCGGGCTCACGCGAGAGCCAGGTGATGTGCGACGACGAGGTACCCAGGTAGTAGCCCATGTTGGCCAGCAGTCCGCCCGAGCCATAGGTCGCCTCTACGGCGAACGCGAACTGGTCGCCGATGCGCGTGGCGCGGAAGGGACGTACCGTCGCGGGCATGACGAGCTGGTCGATCTGCTGGGTGGGGTCCGTCTTGGAAAGCGCGGTGATGCCGTAGTACGCGCTCGCTGTCTTACCGGCCACGCGCGGCACCACGGTCACACAGTCCTTGCTCACGCTGGGCTCGCAGGCGAAGCGCCCAGGCGACTCCATGAGGATATCGGCACTGGATGAGCCGAGCTGCCAGCGGTACAGGTGCGAGTTCTCCTGCGTCTTGTCGCCCGTAAGCGAGGGCTGTACCTGCCACAGGACCTGGTTGCCCGTGCAACAGAAAAACGGCGGGTCCCAGTTGGCGTCCGCACTCCACAGCGCCGTGGCAGAGCCACTGAGCTGACCGTTGGCAAAGGCGCTGCCATACAGCGTCCAGGCGCGTGTGGACAAGTCTATCTCGCTCCACGCGTAGACGCTGTCGCTGCAGCGCGCGTCTAGCACCAGCGTGGCAGGAGTGTTGTTGATGGGCGTGGGCACGACCAGGGGGTTCTCGCCGGTCGAAATGTTGAAGGCGCCTGCCGCGGTGATGGACGCCGAGTCCGCGCCGGGTTGCACGACGGGAAGCCATGTGCCCTCGGCGGCGTTCAGGATGCTCCCCAAAGGCAGGGTCCACGACGCGCGCTCGACCAAGCGCAGGTCCTCTACCTGCTCGAACTCCTCGGTGATGTTCGTAGCGTCGCCTGAATCCACCACGAGCGGCGCGCTAGGGTCTTCGGACGCCGCCTTGTCACGCTTGAGGGTCAGGTTGCGCACGACGAGCGCGCCCACGCCCACAGCACCGGCCGCAGCCGCGGCGCCCAAGGCGAACGAGCGCCTCGTGACCGTGGGGCCTTCGCCGTTGCCGTTCCTGTTGCCGTTGCCGTTGCCCGAGCCATGGCGGTCGTTGCCCCGACGGTCAGGCTGGGGACGACGAAGCAGCTTCTTGAGCCCCTCGGGGACTTTGAATTCGAAGCGCTTGGGCTCTTTGGGCAGTTGGAAGCGTGGCATGGCGGCTGTGCGGCGCTCGGGCGCTTAGGCGGTGGCGCGGGCCTGTGCTTGGCGCAGGGCGATGGTCATCTGGTCGGCGCAGCTGGTGCCACGCGTCCTGCACTGGTTGCCTGCGAGAAGCTCCACGATCTCGTCCACCGGCTTGCCAGCGACGAGCTTGGCCACGGCTTTGGTGTTGCCGTTGCAGCCGCCGTCAAACGCGACCGACTCGATGGTCTTGCCGTCGTCGGAAATCTCGACGTGGATGTTGCGCGGGCACACGCGCTCGGGCGTGAAGTCCAGACTAATCATGTGTCCTCCTTGTGCTGCAGGCGAGTGCCAGCTTATAGAGGCAGCTCGACTGTGTGGGTTTGTCTGTGTACGCGGCCCGTCCCTCCGACGGGCCCGATTCAACGTGCCCATTGTACCCACACCAGACCTGTGGCACGCAGGCAAACCCGCACTTGTGACGGTACGGTAGAATTAGATACGTATGTGTTCGAGGCACGGAAGGGACAGTCGTCATGATCGATCGCTACACGCGCCCGGAGATGGGCCACATCTTTTCGCTCGAGAACAAGTACGCCATCTGGCAGGAGATCGAGGTGCTCGCGTGCGAAGCCCATGCCGAAATGGGCGTTATCGGCATCACACGCGAGGAGGCCGCTTGGATTCGTGAGCATGCACGCTTCGACCGCGCCGAAGTTGACGAGATCGAGGCCGTGACCAACCACGACGTCATCGCCTTCCTCACCAACATGGGCAGCTACAGTGATGCCGAGGTACCCGAGGGCGAGCCCAAGCCCAGCCGTTGGGTGCACTACGGCATGACCAGCTCCGATCTGGGCGACACCGCGCTGTGCTACCAATTGGCCCAGGCCACCGACCTCATCATCGAGGACGTGCGAGAGCTGGGCGCCATCTGCCTGCGCCGTGCCTTCGAGGAGCGCGAGACCCTGTGCGTGGGCCGCACGCACGGCATCCATGCCGAGCCCATGACCTTCGGCATGAAGTTTGGCAGTTGGGCCTGGGAGCTGCGGCGCGACCTGGACCGCCTGATTGACGCGCGCAAGCAGGTGGCCGTGGGCGCCATCAGCGGCGCCGTGGGTACCTATTCCAGCATCGACCCCTTCGTGGAGTCCTACGTGTGCGAGCACTTGGGTCTCGGCGGCGACCCGCTGTCCACGCAGGTCATCAGCCGTGACCACCACGCCTATCTGGCAGGCGTGCTCGCCACCACAGCCGCGAGCTGCGAGCGCATCGCACTGGAGGTCCGCAACCACCAAAAGACCGACACGCTGGAGGCCGAGGAGCCGTTCCGCCGCGGCCAGAAGGGCTCCAGCGCCATGCCCCACAAGCGCAACCCCATCACCGTGGAGAAGGTCTGCGGCCTGTCGCGCGTGGTCAAGGCCAACGCGCAGGTCGCGTTCGACAACGTGGCCCTGTGGCACGAGCGTGACATCTCCCACAGCTCCAACGAGCGAGTGGCCTTGGCCGACAGCTTCATCGCGCTCGACCACATGCTGCGCTGCCTTATCCGCATCATCGACGGGCTCGTGCTGTACCCCGCACGCATGCTGGCCAACCTCAACGCCACGCGCGGCCTCATCTACAGCTCCAAGGTGCTCTTGGCCCTCGTGGACACCGGCATCACGCGTGAGCAGGCCTACGCCATCGTCCAGCGCAACTCCATGCAGGTGTGGGACGACGTCCAGCAGGCGCGCGAGGGCCTCGACCTGCGCGGGCGGCTCGAAGCCGACCCGGAGTGCACGCTCACGGCCGAGCAGCTCGACGCGATATTTGACCCGTGGAGCTTCCTCGGGAGGATTGATGCCGTGTTTGAGCGTCTAGAGGATTTGAGCTTCGACGAGTAGCTCACGCGCCATACTGTAAGTACCACGAGCGGCCGTGCTTGTCACACGGCCGCTCAGTTTGGCTAAGGTTTTCGGCGATTTCCGAAGTAGTCCCCTCATTATTATCTGGGCTTTTGTCCTTCGGAGGAGCTCCGCTACTCGCCGAACCCCCTCAAAACCTTAGCCAAACTGCCAAAACTTCCATCGGGGTCTTCAAAATCAATCAAATCTCGTAGCATCAAGCCGTAAGCGATAACAAGAGTAAATGATGCCCTGCACGCAATGCTTGCAGGGCATCTCTACGAGCTCTCTGTTGCAGTCTTCCGGCGCTCGAAGCCGCGAGGGGCCTACTCGATCACGCCGCCGCGCTCACGGATGGCCTTGACGCGGTTGCGGTCGCGGCGCAGCTGCGTGTTGGCTTCCTTGAGCTGCACGCGTACCGCGTCGTGACCGGTGCCGCCATAGGTCGTGCGCGCACGGGCGATTGCCTCGGGGTCGAGCTCGCCCACGATGTCCTCTGAGAAGTACGGGCTCGCCTTGCGGAACTCCTTGAGCGTGAGGTCCTCCAGACCCTTGTGCTTCTTCTCGCAGTAGAGCACCAGCTCGCCCACGATCTCGTGGGCCTTGCGGAAGGGGACGCCACGTTTGGCCAGGTAGTCAGCCACGTCGGTCGCCGCCGTGAAGCCCATCGACGCCTCCTCGTGCATGACGTCTTCATGCACGGTCCACGTGTCGATCATGCCCTCCATGCAGATCATGGCGTCGCGCAGCGTGTCGAACGCGTCGATGGCGCCTTCTTTGCACTCCTGTAGGTCCTTGTTGTAGGCAAGCGGTATGCCCTTCATCGTGGTGAGCAGGCCCATGAGGCTGCCGTACACGCGCCCGACCTTGCCGCGCGTGAGCTCGGCGAAGTCGGGGTTCTTCTTCTGCGGCATGATGGAGCTGCCGGTCGAGTACTCGTCGGACAGCGTGATGAAACCAAACTCCGTGGTAGACCAGGTAATGATCTCTTCGCACAGGCGGCTCAGGTGCATCATCGACACGCTGCAGGCGTAGAGCAGGTCGAGCAGGTAGTCGCGGTCGCTCACCGCGTCCATGCTGTTGGGGATGGGATGGTCAAAGCCCAACAGCTCGGTCGTGCGGAAGCGGTCCAACGGATAGGTCGTACCGGCGAGCGCGGCAGAGCCGAGCGGGTTGGCGTCGGCGGCCTGGTAGGCGTCATTCAGGCGCTTGAAGTCGCGCGTGAACATCCAGAAGTACGCCAGCAGGTGATGGCTGAAGAGCACCGGCTGGGCGTGCTGCATGTGCGTGTACCCGGGCATGACCGTGCCGAAGTTCTTGCGCGCGGAGCGGATGATGACCTTGCGCAGGGAGTAGTTCTCGGCCATGAGGGTGAGCAGCATGGACTTGGCCAAAAGGCGGATGTCGGTAGCCACCTGGTCGTTGCGCGAACGGCCGGTGTGCAGGCGCTGGCCCGCGGCGCCGATGTCCTCGATGAGCTCGCCCTCGACAGACATGTGGATGTCTTCGTCGTTGATGTCGTACTTGAAGCGGCCCTGGCGGATCTGGTTCTCAATCTCCAGCAGGCCGACCTCTATGTGCTCGAAGTCGGTCCACGTGATGACGCCCTGCTCGGCGAGCATGCGCGCGTGGGCGATGGACCCCTGGATGTCCTGGCGGGCCATCTTCTTGTCCACCTCGAGCGACGCGCCAAAGCGCTGCGTGAACTCGCTGACCGACTGTTCGAACCTACCGGACCAAAGTGCCATGACATCCTCCTCGTTGCGTGCGTCTAAGTGTATGTGTTGTCAGCTGCGTTGCGCCGAGGACTCGCATCAACGTTTACAAAGTCTTGCCTTGGGGAGGGTTCGAGACCCCCATCAGCGGCTGTCGCAAACGAAACGCCCCCGTGAAGGGGGCGTCTGTTGGCACTCAGTGCCCACGTGTTTGCATATCAGTGTTCGAAGCGACGAGTGCGCCAGACAAGCGCTATGAGGAATACGCTCCCTGCAATGATGGCAACCCATACGATGGTGTTGTCGCCAATGCCGGTATCGGGAACATTCGTGTCTTCCAGTGTGTTGGTGATGGTGACTTTCGCGGGATTATCGCTCGTGCCCGAGATTTGCGAGAGGTACATCACGAACTTATTCTCATCCGTTGCCGCTGTGTCTACCGTGACGTTCTCGTTAGCC
>CACXFF010000006.1 GCA_902766805.1 uncultured Coriobacteriaceae bacterium
CAACGTACATGCCCTGAGACTCCACGTCCCCAGCCTGCACCGCAGGCTTGGCATCGGCTTCGTTCAAGCGCGTGTCTTTGGGCTGATCCATGTCCGTCCCCCCAGGCTCGGTCATTGCGACACGCCCATCGCACTCAGGTGCTGGTCATCCCCCCGCACGTCGCGTTGCATGGCGCCGTCCTCGTCGAAGTAACTCAGGACATCGTCCACGAGCTGCCAGCCCGTGAGCATCGCGCCGGAGTCATCGAACAGATAGGTCTCGTCACCCACGGCCTGCAGGCCCGTCAGCATGCGACCGTCGGCACCCATGTAGTACCAGGTATCGCCAAAGAGGCGCCAGCCCCTGGCCATGGCGCCGGAGCCGTCGAGGTAGTACCAGTCGTCGCCGTCCGCCAGCCAGCCCGCGTGCATGTGGCCCGACTCCAGGAGGTAGTACCAGGAGCTCCCCACGATCTGCCAACCCGTGAGCATCGAGCCCTCATCGTCGAACAGGAACCAGCTGCCGTCGATGAAGTCCCAACCCACCGACGGTTCGCCGTCACGCTCGTAGCGCCACGTGCCATCCTCAAAAAGCCAGGTGCCCGCAACGTCGTCGGCCTGCGCGCTCGGCGCGTCGTCCTGCTTGTCAAACCCGTCGTCGCTCGGCGGCGTGACAGCGGACGAGACGTACCAGTACGAGTCGGCGTTGTAGGCGCTCACGAGCTCGGACTCTGACAGCGGCACCACCGAGCCGTCGAACGGCTCCACGACCTGCAGCTCGCCGTCGATGCAGTCCACCACGACGACGGCGTGCGGCCAGCTGGTATAGCCAGCGTAGAGCACGTAGCCCTCGGGGTGCTCGGCGAGCAGCTTCATGAGCACGGAGATGCGATCGCCGGCCGGCAGGTTGTCGTGCTCGACGACCATCCCACGGAACTCGAAATACCAGGGCAGCCCCGGATACCACGCCACCGAACGCACGGCGTTCTTGGTGACACCCATCCAGCCGGCGTCGCCGTTGAGGAACGCGGCACGGCGCAGCATGGTCGTCGCGGCCGCCAACGTGCAGGTGCCCGACTCTCCCCCTTGGCCCACGATCAGGTCGGGGTTGTCGAGCTCGGCGCGGGTCGCGGCGAGGGCGCCAGTCGGAGCGAGGGCACCGCCTGCCACAAGCGAAGCCGAGAGGGCCAGGCTCGTCCAGCGGACGGCGTTCCTGCGCAGCGATTGAAACATGTGCATGTAACCTCCAGGTCGCGGGGCCTTAGGCCTCCAGCGGCTCACAGTCACGGTTGAGCGCGGCGATGATGTCGGGCAGCACCGCGTCCACCTTGTCGTTGTCGATCTGGCAGGTGCCCGCGTTGCGGTGTCCGCCACCGCCATAGCTCAGGCACAGCTCGCCAATGTTGGGGTTGCCGCCCTTGTTGATGATGGACTTGCCGATCATCACCGCGGTGTTCTGCTTGCGGAAGCCCCACGCGACGTGGACCGAGACCTGCGCCTCGGGATACATCGCGTACACCATGAAGCGGTTGCCCGCATAGATGATCTCTTCGTCGCGCAGGTCGAGCACCACGACGCGCCCCTCCTGGCGGGCGATGCGGCGCACCTGCTCCTCGAACAGCTGCTGCTGCTCGAAATACAGCTCCACGCGCTCGGCCACGTCGGGATCCTGCAGGACCTGGTCCACCGGGTGGTCCAGGCACAGGTCGATGAGCTTCATCATGAGGTCGTAGTTGGAGATGCGGAACTTGCGGAAGCGACCCAGGCCGGTGCGCGCGTCCATGAGGAAGTTCAGCAGCGCCCAGCCCTCAGGGTGCAGCACCTCCTCGAGCGTGAAGTCGGCGGAGTCACCCTTGTCCACGGCCTCCATGAGCTCATCGTGGATGCGCGGCAATGCGGCCGCACCGCCGTAGTAGTCATACACCACGCGCGCAGCGCTCTTGGCGTCGCCGTCGATGACGTAGCGGTCGCCCGCGTGCACGCTGGCGTTGCGCGTGAGCTCGGACTCGTGGTGGTCAAAGGCCATGCCGACGCGCGGGTCGAAGGGCAGGTTGGTGGTGATGTCGTTGGACGTGATGTCCACCTTGCCGTCCTGAACGTCTTTGGGGTGAACGAACTTGATTTCATCGATCAGATCGAGCTCCTTGAGGATCATCGCGCACACGAGGCCGTCGAAATCGCTCCTCGTAACCAGCCGACGCTTGCTCGTCTCTTCCATGTTCAGGCTCCCTTGTCGTCTCCGCCCAGTACGCCTAGCGCACTCCCTTCACATAGGCATACAGGATACACCGCACGCAACGGCTGGCGGCCATCCGCCCTGTAACAACACACAACTTGCTGGTATGCGGCATGCGGGCGGCCACTTTATGGTGTGTGTCCGCCCATTGCGCTCCCGTCTCCAGCCAATACGGCTACGCCTGCCAAGCGCTGCGGGCGCACGCAGCGCGCAACCCCCTACACTGAGACTGTTGTACCCAACAAGGGCATACCCACAGGGAAAGGAATATCGCCATGGGCTTCAGCAAGGACTTCTTCTGGGGAGGCGCCACTGCCTCCAACCAGTACGAGGGCGGCGTCTTCGAGGGCGGCGCGGGCCTGTCCACGGCCGACGTCATGACCAACGGCGCCCACAAGGTGCCGCGCCAGGTCACCTATCGCATGCCGGACGGCAGCTGGGGCAAGACCCCGCTGTGCTTCCACAGCCCCGAGCGTCACCTGCCCGAAGGCGCGCAGGCCTGCCTGGTCGACGACCCCGACATCTACTACCCCAGCCACATCGCGAGCGACTTCTACCACTACTACAAGGAGGACATCCGCCTCTGCGCCGAGGAGGGCTTCAACTGCCTGCGCTTCTCGCTGAAGTGGAGCCGCATCTTCCCGAACGGCGATGACGAGGAGCCCAGCGCCGAGGGCATCGCCTACTACAAGGACATCTTCCAGACCTGCAAGGACTACGG
>CACXFF010000007.1 GCA_902766805.1 uncultured Coriobacteriaceae bacterium
AGAACACCCTGCGCAGGCCGAAGCTGTGATAGAGCGAGCGTGAGAGCGTGAGGATGTGCCGGTCGTCTTCGGGCGTCGCGCCGATGATGAGCTGGGTGGACTGCCCCGCGGGTGCGAACGCGTGCGTGGCGGCCGTCTGAGGGGCACGCGCGCGCAACGCCTTGCCGCTCGGCACGAGCAGCCGCTCCTGGGCCAAGTGGGTGCCCTCCCCCGACGCGGCCGCCGGCAATCCACCCACGGCGGCATCTGCCGGCTGAACCAATGCGCCTGCAGACGCTTGGGTGACCCGCCCCGCGATACGCTTGCGCCGCCCGTTGCGCGACGTGATGGAGTCGCGGATCTGCCCCATGGGCCCCAACACGCTCGCGCGGTCCTTGTCGGGACAGAGACGGCTGAGGGAATCGGCGCTGGGCAGCTCGATGTTCATGGAGAGGCGATCGGCGTAGCGTCCCAGCCGATCGAGCAGCTCGGGCGCGGCGTGCGGAATGGCCTTGGCATGGACGTAGCCATTGAAGCGCAGCTCCTCGCGCAGGATACGCAGGCACTCGATCATGCGCTCGCAGGTGGCGTCGGGCGTCCCGAACACGCCCGAGGAGAGGAACAGGCCCTCGATGTAGTTGCGCCGATAGAAGTCCATCGTGAGCTCCGCGAGCTCGCGTGGCGAGAAGGTGGCCCGCGGAATCTCGTGAGAGCGGCGGTTCACACAGTAAGCGCAATCGAAACGGCAGGCGTTGGACAGCAGGACCTTGAGCAGGGTGATGCAGCGGCCGTCGGCCGTGAAGGCGTGGCAGCAGCCTGCCGCCGACGCGGCGCCGACCCGGCCCGCTTGGGCGCGCCGCTCGACTCCCGACGAGGTGCAAGCGGCGTCGTATTTGGCCGCGTCGGCCAAGATGTCGAGCTTCGCCAGCGTATCCACTCGGGCACCCCCCTCACACGAACGAACGTTCCATAGAGTATAGCAGAACGTTCGTTCGTGTCCAGAGGGTTTTGCGCGCTTCCCCGACACGCATGCGCCCGAAGAAGAGGGCGCCAGAGATATGCAAACCCCTTCGGAGGACATGTGCGCAGGAGCAGCCAAAACGCATGTGGAAAGCGCGCAATGGCGAGAGGATACGCACGGGCGCGGGACAGCGTTGGGGTGAGTGCCGATGAGGGCCACAGCGCGAGCTTCGCCACTCCGACGGCCGAGCCCACCCGCCAAGCACGAGGCCCATCGCCGCGCACAGGACGCCGCAGGCCAGCACACACAAAAGACGGCCGGGCATCACTGCCCGGCCGTCTGCGTCACAAGTGGAAGCGCTTAGTCCAGATCGCTCACGTTCACGGGGATGCTGGTCTGCAGGCCGGTCGCGGGGACGGGCTCGGCCTCAAGCGGCGAATAGGTGGGCGTGTAGGCCTTGGAGCCGTTCGGCTCGACGAGCGCCTGGAGCGGCATGACGGCCTCGCAGTCGTCCACGAAGTGCTGCAGGAGCTTCTTGTACTCGGTGCGGAACTCCTCGCGGGAAGCCTTGAGACGATCGATCTCGTCGAGCTCCTGCTGCTTCTCGGCAAGGGCCTGGCGGATAACCTCGCGCGCCTTCTGGTCGGCCTCGGTGCGGATCTGCTCGGCAGACTCACGCGCATCGGAAACGATCTTGTCAGCAGACTGCTGGGCGACGATGAGGACCTGGGAAATCTGACGCTCGGTAGCACCGAAGCTGTAGGTCTCGGGGACAGGAGCCGGCGCGGGCGCGGGCGCGGCGGGCGCCGCAGCAGCGGCCTCGGCGGCAGCCTGGGCCTCGGTGAGCTGCTGCTGCAGCTGAGCGACCTGCTGCTCGGAGGAGTTCAGACGGCCCTTGAGGTCGGCAATCTTCTGGAGCATCTGGTCGAGCTCGCTGGAAAGCTGCTCAAGGAAAGCATCGACTTCGTCGGTGTCATATCCGTGCTTGGACGGAGAGAAGGTGAGCTGATCGATATCTGCCGGTGTGATTGCCATATCAAGTGCCTTTCCGCTCGTTGTTGACGCATGGCCGCGCTGCCGTGCGGCGTTGCGCGCACATCTGGTCGAATTATAGCCGCTATAGGGACGCTGTGCAGCCCTCGTGTCGGGCGAAACGTACAAAAGGTTTACGTTCGGGAGCATTTGTGCTGCTAGAGCCTTTGCTGAGTCAAAAAAACGAGCGCCCCGCCTGGGGGCGCCCGCCAGAGGACCTGCGATACGTGTCTAGAAGCGCAGGAGCATCATCAGGAGCCGCTCGATGAGCTGCAGCACGACGAC
>CACXFF010000008.1 GCA_902766805.1 uncultured Coriobacteriaceae bacterium
CGCTTTGGCCGTTTGGGTGCGCCTGGCCTGGTACGCAAACGTGACTTTGGCCGTTTGGGTACGCCTGGCCTGGTACGCAAACGTCGCTTTCGTCGTTTGAGTACGCCCAACCGGGTACGCAAACGTTGCTTTGGCCGTTTGGGGACGCCCCGCCGGGTACCCAAACGCACTTTTCGCCGTTTGGGGACACCCCGCCGGGTACCCAAACGCACTTTTCGCCGTTTGGGGACACCCCACCAGGTACTCAAACGCTCTTTCTGCCGTTTGAGTGCAGCTGGCCGGGTACGCAAACGCACCTTTCGCCGTTTGCGTACCCGGTCGTGGCGCGCGTGGCCCCATAGCCTCCTCACAAGCTGCCCATCCCTTCTGCACATCCATCGTGTAGGATTCCCGCCCATAGCCCTGCTCCTTGGGGCTCTGCTGCGTGCCATCTCGCAGTACCGTGCACTGCCAACGGACTACCAACGCACCACCCCTGCACCACGGAATCGACGGGAGGAACCATGAATCGCATCACCAAAGCCTTTGCCCTGGTCGTCGCGCTGCTCTGTGCGCTGGCTGTCGCGCTGCCGCGTCCCGCGCTCGCTGCCGCCAACCCCTGGACCGTGACCTTGGGCGCCGACCTCAACGCCGAGCAGCGTGCCACTGTGCTCAAGTTCTTCGGCCTCACCGAAGCCGACCTGGCCTCGCGCAACGTGATCACCGTGACCAACGCCGACGAGCGTCGCTACCTTGAGGGCCAGCTGCCCAGCGAAGTCATCGGCGACAAGACTTGGAGCTGCAGCTACATCCAACAGTTGGACCGCGGCGGCATCCGCGTGGAGACCGCCAACCTCACCTACGTGACCAAAAACACCCTGTACAACGCCCTGCAGACGGCCGGCATTGAGCACTGCAACCTAGTGGTCACCGCGCCGTTCCCCGTCTCGGGCACCGGTGCGCTCACTGGTATCTTCATGGCCTACGAGCAGAACGGCGTCACGCTGGAGGAGACCAAGAAAAGGATCGCGACCGAGGAGCTTGTGGAGACGGCTCAGTTGGAGCAGACCTACGGCACGGGCGTGGTGGAGCTGGTCTCCGACGTGAAGAACCAAGTCGTGCAGGCCACGCAGAACCTCAGCGATGACCAGATCCGTGAGCTCATCCGCGGCGCGGCCGCCACGCGCGGCATCGCGCTGAGCGACGCCGACCTGGACACCATCATGAACATCCTCAAGCAAATCCAGAACCTGGACTACAACCTGGACGCGTTCTCCAACACGCTCGAGCAGCTCAACCAGCTGGTCAACCAGGCTACGGGCGCGGCCGGCCAGGCCTCGGACTTCTTCGGGGCCATCGGCTCGTTCTTCCAGGGGATCGTCGACTGGTTTGTGCAGCTCTTCGGCGGCACCCCGCAGAACGTGGCATCGCAGGCCAACGAGTTCTTCAACAACCTCAACACCAACGTCTTCCAGCTCGACGGCGCCAAGTAACCGCCCGTCCTACGCCCGCAAGACGCCGACGCGCCCGCGAGGACCAGCCCGCGGGCGCGTTTCTGTGGCAATGCGTCGCACATCTGGTCTCGCCCGCGCCCAAGCAGCCCGCCGCGATCGCCTCGCACCGCTTGCGCGCTCCGTCGCGCGCCCGCAATGCCGGGGGCGCTGCCCCTGCGGACGAATTAGTTTGCACTCGGCAGGAGCTTGTAGCTCGCCAACTGGGCTTTTGCAAAAACAAGGAGATCGAGTGCAAAGTAGCTATTTTAGCTACCTTGCACTCGATCTCGCACATTTTGCAAAAGCCCAGTTGGCGAGCTACAGGGCGAGCTCGAGTGCAAACTATTCTCGCGATGCGCGCCACCTTCGCGCCCCGTGCGACCGTTCCGCTCCGCGCCACTCCGCGCACGGCTCACGCACGGCTGCCGTACAGCTCCTCCAGGACCCCCGCGAACGCCTCGATCACGCTCCATACGTGACGTTCGGCACGCCAAGCCACGTGGATGGGTATGTATGCCTCGGGCCCCAGGTCGATTACGCGCATGCCCTCCGGCGCGTCCGATCCCAACATGGTGGGAATGAGCACCTGCGGCGTGAAGCAGGCTCCCTCGCCACGCGCGGCGAGGTCGATGAGGGTTTCGGTGTTGGTCGAGAGCACGCGCACCCACGGGTTCACGTCCGAGCGGCGCAGCAGCGCGCGTGACAGGTCGCCCGGCTCGTCGCCTTCGCCGAGCAGCATGAACGGGCATTGAGCCAACGGGGCCAAGCTGCCCGAACGCTCCACCTCGGCCACGGCGCGCGCGGACTCTTCGTCATTGCCGAATACCTCGCGCAACAGGTCATCGTGCGCGATCAGCACGATGCGCTCCTGGTAGAGCTCACGTACGGTGAGGCCTGGGGTTCCGGGCGGCACGCTCGCGACCACCATGTCCACGCGGCCTTCGCGCAGGCGTTCCATCAAGCCGCGGTTCTCGTCTTCTTGCAGCATGACGTTGACCTGGGGTTTTATCGTCCGGAAGACCTCGAGCGCCCGTGGCAGCAGGGTGTGCCCGCGCGTGGCCGCCGTGCCAATCGCGAGCAGGCCGCGCGCGTCGCCGGCGATGTCTGCGAACTCCTGGTTCATCACGCGTCGCTCGGCTTGGAAGCGCCGTGCGTAGTCGAGGAACACTTGGCCAGCATAGGTGAGGGTGAGCGGCACGTGGCGGTTGACCAAGCGCACGCCCAGCTCGCGCTCCACGCCGGCGATGTGGGCGGAGAGCGTCTGTTGGGTGACGGCCAGGCGCTCGGCCGCGCGGGTGAAGCTGCGCTCCTCGGCCAACGCCACGAAATAGTCCATGGTGGAGAAGTTCATCCGGTTCCTCCGCGTCTCTCGCGCACGTCCAGCTCATGCCGATCTGTCATGTAGCGCGCGATGGTCCTCTGCACGTGCTCGTTCCGCACGTGCAGAGTGCCCTTGGCTGCCTTCCTGACATCACAAGAATTAATGGTAATACATTCCAGCAAAAACAGTTGGACTATGTATCCCGCAGGCCGTAGGCTAATGAACGTCGAAATCGTTCCGTAACACCGAAGGATCGCCCCATGCTCGAAACCGCTGCCCTCCTCCTTTTCGTCGCCGTGCTCGTCACGGGCGTTGTGATGCAGTTCCCGCTGGTTCTGCTGCTCATCGTGGGCTGGTTCATCTTCTTTGACTACGGCCTGGTGCGTGGGTTTGGCATGGGCGAGCTTGTGCGCATGTCGCTTGCGGGCGTGCGCTCTGTGGGCAGCGTCCTGCTGCTCTTTGCGATCATCGGATCGCTGACCGCGGCGTGGCGTGCCAGCGGCACCATCCCTGCAATCACCTGCTGGTCGGCGCAGCTGGTGGGCCCGCGCAGCGTGGTCCCCGCCTCCTTCGTGCTGACCGCAGCGATGTCGATGCTGGTGGGCAGCTCGTTCGCTGCGTCGGCTACGGTCGGCGTCATCTGCATGGTCATCGGCAACGCGCTCGGTGCCAACCCTGTCCTGCTGGGCGGTGCCATCATTTCCGGTGCGTTCTTTGGTGATCGCTGCAGCCCCATGAGCTCTAGTGCCGTGCTTGTGGCTCAGATCACTCAGACCGACGTGTTCCGCAACGTGGGCCGTATGGTGCGCAGCGCTGCGGTGCCCACGCTGTTGGCCCTGATCCTGTACCTCGTGTTCGGCGCGGTGTCGGCGCCCGGAGGCAGCGTGCCCAACTTTGCCCGCGACTTCGCCAAGAGCTTCGTGCTGGCTCCCTACGTCGTGGCGCCCACGCTGGTGATCCTCGTGCTGTCGCTCGCCAAGGTGGACGTGCGCATCACGATGCTTGCGAGCCTGTCCACCGCGCTGGTGCTGTGCGTGGGCGTGCAGGGCGTCAAGCTCGCCGAGCTTCCGCGCATCCTGCTCTGGGGCTATCACACCACGAACGAGCACATCGCCCACATGGTGGACGGCGGCGGCATCATGAGCATGGCCGAGGTCGCTGCCATCGTCGCGATCGCTTCCACCTACTCGGGCATCTTCGAGGGAACCAACCTGCTCATGGGCCTGCGCGACCAGGTGATCGAGCTGTCCCATCGCACCACGCCTTTTGTGGGCGTCCTGCTCACGAGCTTGGCGACGACCTTCGTGGCCTGCGACCAGGTTGTGGCCATCATGCTCACGCGTCAACTCTGCGACGGCGTGGAGCACGGCGGCGAGGGGTTGGCGCTCGATTTGGAGAACAGCGCCGTGGTGGTGCCCGCGCTCGTGCCGTGGAGCACCTCCTGCGTGGGCATCGTGGCTTTTGTGGGCATGCCCACCTCCAGCATCGCGTGTGCCTTCCTCCCGCTATTCATTCCGCTGTGGACTCTGGCCACGTCGCTGTGGATGCAGCGCCACGCAGACTTCGTCGATACGCCTGCCGGCCGTCTGCAGGGCTTCAACGCCGAAGACGACGTTCGACGCTGGGTCGCCGCCGCGTAACAGCGCCTCCTCCGCCCCGCATGGCAAGGGCTACCGCGCGCACCCCAAACGTGGAGGGAATGTGGAGCGTGCTCGCCGTTCACCCGCCGCGTGTATCCAACCTGTGCACATTCGTGCCGTTTCGTGCCTGTTCAGCGCTCAATCAGACATACTGAACGCGTGTGCGCCGCTGCACCGTGCGGCGCCTGACGCACGGCCCTTCGCGGGGCGCGCCTTGCCGCCTCGAAGGTATTCGTTGTTCTTTGGTTCGTATAGCCTAGAGGAGGAGTGAGCATGTCCGAAAAGCAGGAAGCTCAGGCGCCGGCCACTGACCTGCCGGCCATCATCGTGCGCAGCGACGACGAACTGCTGCCCAAGCTCGCCGAGATGCGTGCAGCGCAGGAGAAGTTCGCGACCTACACCCAAGAGCAGGTCGACGAGATCTTCTACCAGGCGGCGCTCGCTGCCAACAAGGCCCGTATCCCCCTGGCCGAGATGGCCGTGGAGGAGACCGGCATGGGCCTCGTGGAGGACAAGGTCATCAAGAACCACTATGCCTCCGAGTACATCTACAACAAGTACAAGACGATGAAGACCGCCGGCGTGATCGACTATGACCCGGTCTATGGCATGACCAAGATCGCCGAGCCCATCGGTGTGGTTGCCGCCGTTATCCCCACGACCAACCCCACCTCCACGGCCATCTTCAAGTGCCTCATCGCGCTCA
>CACXFF010000009.1 GCA_902766805.1 uncultured Coriobacteriaceae bacterium
CCTCGCATCATGAAGACCGACGCCTTGTCGAATATGCGGTCGAGCGTGCACAGCAGCGTGTCGTCCCCCGTGAAGAACTGCGGCCAGTCGCTGGCGACCGCATTGCTGGTGAGTATCATGGTGTTGGGGCCGTCCTTCTCGTAGCGCCTGTCCACCACGTGGAACAGCAGGTCCGTGCACGCCTTGTCGAACTCGCACCGGCCGACCTCGTCGATGATGAGGCAGGAGGGCTTCACGAGGGTCCCGACCAGACGCGACGCGTTGCCCCTCTTGACCGCCGCCTCCAGCTTGTCCTTCAGCTCGCTGGCCTTGATGTAGTAGGTCTTGAGGCCCCTCAGGCAGCACTCGCGGCCGTACGCCTGCGAGAGGTGCGTCTTCCCGATCCCGCCGGGGCCGATGAAGGCGACGTTGCGCCTGGCGTAGAGGTCCGCCAGCGCCGGGAGGTTGGAGAGCGCGCCCGCGTCCCTGCCCTGTATCCTGGAGAAGTCGAAGTTGTCGAAGGTCTTGGGCTCCTTCCTGGGCAGCCTGCTCAGCCTGAGCAGCGTCTCTATCGAGGCGAGCCTGCGCTTCTCGGCCAGGTGGTCGAGGGTGACCGCCAGCGCCGAGAGCTCCGCGTCGCCCATGCCGTGGTCGGACGCAAGCGTGGCGAGCTCGGCCGGCTCGAGGGGGAGGCCCAGGCGCGCGGCGGCCTCGCATGCCAGCGCGTAGCGGTCGGGAGCCGCGGAGACGGTCTCGTCGCCCATGGTCACATCACCGCCCTTCCGAAGTCGAACCTGGCGAAGGCCGGGTCGCGCGCCGGCGGCCCCGCCTGCGCCAGCGTCGTGGCCGGCGGCTGGCTGGGCAGCTCCTCCGGCTGGGAGTCGGACCACTGGCCCTCGCACCAGGCGTCGCGCCTGGACCACGTGACCTCGTGGCAGACGAGCTCCCGCGAGAGCGACAGGTCGTATACGTGCAGGAATCTGCCCTCGCGGCTGACCCTGCACTCCTGCCCCCCGTACCAATACGGCACGCCGAAGCGCCTGCCCTCGAAGCTCACGAACCCGTCGAAGGCGACCTTCCTCCTCGGGCAGAGGTACAGCTCCGCCGTCACGGGGTCCACGACGCCGCGGGCGTGCGCCATGCAGGCGGACGCGTGCTCCTCCGCGGGCACGCAGTCGACGGCCCTGCGGTACCTCGAGGCCTGCCTGGCGCACCACAGCAGCGCGTCCTCGTTGAGCCGCGTGAGGTCGGTGAACTCGTACCCGGCCAGGAGGTTCCCTTTCACGTATTTTATAAGCCGTTCCACCTGGCCCTTCGTGAACGGGTGCCGCGGCTTGCACAGGCGCGTGCGGAACCCGACGCATGCCATGAACGCCGCGTACTCGGCGTTCCAGACGGGGTGCCCGGATGCGTCGCGCCTGGTCACGACGCTCCTCATGTTGTCAGTCAGGACCTCGTCGGGCACGCCCATGCGCCCGAAGGCGTGGAGCATCCCTATGAAGAGGCTCTCCTGGCGCGCGTTGGGGAAGAACTCCACGTAGAAGTCGCCGCAGTGGTGGCAGCACATCGCGAAGCACGCGATCCTGTACGTCTCGCCCGCCTCGCGGTCGTCGACGTTCACGAAGCCCCAGTCCATCTGGTACGACTCGCCCGGCCCGCTGCGCCACCGCTGGCCACGGCTTCCCTGCGGGGCCACGGCCCTCCTCTTCGGGGGCACGAGGTCCCTGTGCTCGGCCATGTAGACCTTCACGGTGGTGAGGCCGCCCCGGTAGCCCTGGTCCACCAGCCGCTCGAAGACGACCTGCGAGTTCGTCACCCCCTTCCTGAGCTGGTCGTCCACGAAGCCGGTGTGGCCGCTGAGCACGGTGTTGGCGAGCTTGAGCCCGAGCCTTCCGTGGGGCTTGGCCTTGAACCCGTTGGCCTTGATCGTCCTTGCCCTCTGCCTGGAGAGCCCTGTCCTGCGGCAGAACTCGGCGAGGTTGCACCCCTGCGGGTCGAAGTCCCCGGCCGCCTCCGCGGCCATCGCCCCCAGCGCCTCGTCTATAATGTGCTGCAGGCCATCGTATCCGTCATTCATCCATCTGTCCTCCTATCGCCGGCGCGTCGACAACACCAGCATAGGGGACTTGGAGACGGTACGATGGTTGCTATTATCCGACTCGGATTGGTTGATTTAATCCGACCGATTGTGGTTGGATTCGCCCGACGCTAACAACGGGAAGTCGTTCCTCGCCTGCGCCCTTGGCAAGCAGGCCTGCAAGCACGGGCTGCGCACCCTCTACGTGAGGATGCCGGACATGCTCGCCTACCGCGCGGAGAAGCTGGCGGCGGGCTGGCCGGAGAAGAAGGGCTCAACAAGTACGCGGCCTACAAGGTGCTCATTCTAGACGAGCACCTCATCGACGAGCCCACGCCGGACCAGATGCACTTCCTGCTCGAGCTCACCGAGCGGCGCTACGACAGCACCTCCACCGTGTTCTGCTCGCAGTACCCGGTGGACGAGTGGCACGCGCGCATGGGCGGCGGCGCGCACGCCGAGAGCGTGATGGACCGAATCGTGCACAACGCGATCAGGATACAGATGGGCGAAGTCAACATGAGGGA
>CACXFF010000010.1 GCA_902766805.1 uncultured Coriobacteriaceae bacterium
AGCGACAGGATCTGGCCGCGGATGAGGCGCGCCATGGAGCACCAGTAGAGCAGGGCGAAGATGATGAACAGCGAGATGATGTTGGCGCCGATGTTCTGCAGGACCGTGCCCTCCAGCGCGGTGCCCAGCGTCTCGCGCATGACCGCGGCCAGCAGGATGACCATGAGCATGTCGGGCAGGGAGTAGATGATGTCGACGATGCGCATGATGAACATGTCCACGCGGCCGCCCACGAAGCCGGAGATCGAGCCGATGGTCATGCCGATCACGAGCACGATGATGGACGCGAAGAAGCCGACCGCCAGGGAGATGCGGGTGCCGTAGACCACGCGGATGAAGTAGTCACGGCCGGCGGCGTCGGTGCCGAACAGGTGCGGGAAGACCGACTCGCCCGCTGCGATGCGCTGCTGCTCGGATTGCGAGTACTCCATGGGAGCGAGGTTGTTGAACGAAGAGTCGACCGGCATTCCGGGCTGGACGCCGAGCTGGGCCTCGTAGCTGTAGGGCCACACCATCGGAAGGATGATGGACGACAGGGTGATGAGCACGATGACGATGAGGCTCACAAAGGCGACCTTGTTGCGGAACAGGCGCTTGCAGCCATCGCGGAAGAAGGTGGAAGACGGGCGCATCTGCACCATGTACGCCTTCTCCTCCTCGGACGCAGGGAGGAAGTCGTCGAGATTCACCTGCATGGAAAGCGGGTTCTTAGCCATGTGTCACACCTCCTATTCCAGGTTGATACGCGGGTCGAGAACCTTGTACAGCACGTCGGAGACGAGGTTCATGATGACGATGAGCGACGCGAGCACGACGGTGGTGCCCATGATGAGCGTGTAGTCGCGGCCGGTGATGGAGTTCACGAACGCGCGGCCGATGCCCGGCACGGCGAAGATCTGCTCCACGACGAGCGAGCCGGTGACGATGTAGGCCAGCTCGGGGCCGAGGTACGTGACCACGGGGATGAGCGAGTTCTTGAGCGCGTGGTGCAACAGGATGTTGATCTGGCTGACGCCCTTGGCCTTGGCCGTGCGGATGTAGTCCTGGCCAAGCACGTCAAGCATCGACGAACGGGTCAGGCGCGTGATGTAGCTCATGGGATAGAGCGACAGGGTGATAACCGGCAGGATGAGGCCGCCCTCGGCGGCGCCGTTTGCCGGCAGCAGCTTGAGCTGGATGGAGAAGAGGATCAGGAGCAGCGAGCCCATGATGAAGGATGGCATGGACACGAACGCCGTGGTCATGACCATGATCAACTTGTCCACGAAGGAGTTACGTCGCAAGGCCGCCACCGCGCCAAACAATATGCCGAGGCTCGTTGCGAGTATCAGCGCGATGACACCAAGCTTGGCGGACGTCTTCATGCCGTCCACGATGATGTCGGTGACCTGACGGCCACGCTGCTTGAGCGACGGACCGAAGTCAAACGTCGCCGCGCCCTTCAGATAGTTCACGTACTGCTCGAAGAGCGGCTTGTCCAACCCGTACTTGGCCTCCAGGGCCGCCTTGGCCGCGGGAGAAACCGCCTTTTCTGATGCGAACGGGTCGCCTGGCACGGCCTTCATCACGAAAAACGTGATGGTGATGACCGCCCAGAGGGTAACAAGCGCCAAGAATACTCTCTTGACGATGTACCACAGGGTCTTTGAATCCATATTTTCCTACCTTCCCCACGCTTTTATGCAATGAGCGCGCGAGACTCAGAGCAAAGTTGTACCACAGCATGGCCGACCGTAGGGCCTGCAGAGATTTCTAAGCTGTAACGGTCTGCGAGTGGCGTCAGCGCATGAGGTATGCGGCAAGCCGTCAGGCCGACGAATAAGTGCTGCTAGACAAGCATAAAGCCCCTCGCCGCACAGCAGCGAGGGGCTCTTGGCATCCCAAAAAAGCTGAAACAATCCTCTCGGACGAACGGCAGCTCAGGCTTTCATCTGCGCCTTTGCGCAGTGCTGCCGACCCACCGGGTCGATCGCCAGGCTCGCCACGCGCTCGGAGCACGCCACGTGCAGGCGGTCATAGACGAGAGGCAGCACGGGCATGTCGAGCCCCACCATGCGGTTCACCTGCTGATAGAGCGTGAGGCGCTCCTGCTCGTCGCCGCAGGCGCGCGCCTCGGACAGCAGCTTGTTGACCGGCTCTTCGTTGTAGCCCAACGTCCCCGTCGCGCCACTGCCGCCGAAGAAGAGCGGATACAGGACCGCATCGAGGTCGGGCGTGGTGGGAGCCAGCACCGTGAGCGCAAGCTGGTAGCTGCCCTGGGCGAGAGCGGAGCGCAGGTCGTGCCCAGAGAGCGGGGCCAAGGTTAGCTTCACGCCCACACGGTCCAGGTACTCGGCGACCAGGCGCGCCACCTGCGTGGAGCCCTCGTCGGACTCATGGGCCAGCGTGAGGGACAGCGGCCTCGCGCCATCCTGCCCGACCGGCCAGTATTGGTCGAGGATGGCCGTGGCGGCCGCGACGTCATAGCGCACGTTGCTCCAGCTCCCCGCCTCGTAACCCGGACACACGGGCGGCACAATGCCGTCAGCGGGCTCGCCCGTGCCGCCCAACGCGTCGTCACAAATCGCCTGACGATTGAGGGCAAGGGAGAGCGCATGGCGCAGGTGGACGCTGCCCAGCTGCGCGTCGGACAGGTTGCAGGCAAGGTAGCAGCAGCGCAGGGCCTCGCCGAGCAGCAGGCGCTCCTCGGAGCTGAGCGTGTAGCCGCTCTTGGGCTGTTTGAGCTTGAGCTTGGCCTCGCTCATGCGATCGACGGGCACGCTCGCAAAGTCCACTGTGCCCGCCTCGAGCGCCTTGTAGCCTTCGGCAGCCGTCTGGGGCAGCAGACAAAGCTTGGAGAGGCGCGGCGCACCACTGTGGTAGTCGGCGAAGGGCTCGAGCTCCAAGGCGGAGGTCCCGTCCCAGTCCTGCACCAGCCTGAACGGCCCGTTGCCGATGGGATGGGAGGCGTAGTAGGCAATGCGCGTGCCCGTCCCCTCGCCCTCGGGCAGCGGAGCCAGCGAGGGATGAGCCACAAGCGAGGGGAAGTCCACGTCGGGCGCGCTCAGGCGCACGCGCAGCGTCTCCTCATCGGGACACTCCAGGCCACGCATCCGCGCCTCTTCACCCGCGACAAACTCGTCGAAGCCGTCCACGCCGCTCAGGCGGTACGCGTTGGGCGAGGGAGCGTCGCTGTTCAGACTTGCCACCAAGCGCTCCCAGCTGGCCTTGAAGCTCTCGGACGTGACCGGGTCGCCGTTGTGGAACGAGGCACCGTGCACCAGGTGGAAGACGATCTCGTCACCGCGCTCGTTGACGTCCCAAGAGCTAGCGGCCAAGCCCACGAGCTTGCCGTGCTCGTAGTCGTAGTCGGTGAGCGTGTCGAAGAGCTGGTAGGACAGCGCGCACTCGGCGTCACTCAGCACGAAGGCAGGGTCGAGTGCCGCGACGGCCGGCACAGACAGGGTCAGGGTCGCATCGTCCGCGCCCTGAGGAGCGGCCGTGGTCTGCGGGGTGCTGACAGCAGTCGTCGTAACAGCTTGTGGCGCGGGCTCAGTCGCACAGGCAGCGAGCCCCAGGGATGCAAACAGGGCGGCCCCGCCTACCAACGACCGCCGCCCCAGCATCAAATCGTCCAGCATGGTATCAGGCAAACGAGCCCTGCGGGAACACGAGCATCATGGCGAAGATCGTCACCGCAAAGACCAGTCCGAAGATGATCGTCAACCTGTCGAGGTTCTTCTCCCAGGTGGCCGAACCGGCAGCCGCGTTGTACATGGAGCTCGCGATCATGTCGGACACGCCCGTGCCCTTGCCGGAATGCATGAGGATGAGGACGATGAGGGCAACGGAGCTCACGGCCCACGCCACGACCAGCAGGATGTTAAGAGGACTCAAGGTCAAACTCCTTCACGAAGGAATGCACGTACAGGGCGAAAGGATAGCACAACGTTGGCACGGGCTTGTGGAGGAAGCGGGGAGTCGCTGCGAACAGGTGCCGCACAAGGCACGAATCCCTGGCTTGGCCATCCTTGGCAACCGATGCCGCCCTCCCCCATCGCCCGCCCGACGGACACGCCTCAGGCGCTCGGACGCTCGAGCAGTGCCGCGCGCTGTTCTTCCGCGACGTCGAGCAGCTCGCTGGCCAGCAACGACCCCAGGACCAGGGCAGCCCCCACCATCCCCAGCGGCGTGAGGTACTCGTGGAAGACCAATGCTGAGACCGCGAGCGCCACGATGGGATCGATGTAGCCCAATAGCGCGATCTTTTGGGCGGGAAGGCCGCTCATGGACGCGAACCACAGGCCAAAGCCCAACCCCGTGTGCACCACGCCCACGAGCAGGGTGAGCACGACGGTGCGCGTGTCGAGCGAAATCTCCGCGGGACTCACGGTGAGCAGCACGTAGGGCAGCAACACGAGCGATGCCACAGAGAGCTGCACGACGGTCTGGGTGACGGCGTCGACATGCCCGAGGAACTTGTTGATCAGCGCGCAGTTGCCGTAGAAGAAGGCTCCGCCCAGGCCAAAGAGCACTCCTTCCAGGGTCACGCCTTCGGCCGGGGTCTGGCCGATGCCCGAGACGAGGGCCATGCCGAACAGCGCCAGCCCCAAGAAGAGCAGCTTGCGCAGGGTGAGCCGCTCATGGAGGACGATGGGGCTCACGAGGGTGACGTAGACCGGCATCATCTCGTAGGCGAGCTCGGCCGTGGCCAACGTGGTGCGCCGGTAGGCCTCGAAGAGCAACACCCAGTTGATCCCGATGCACGCGCCACCCGCCACGAGCAGGGCGATGCTGCGCGCATCGCGCGGCACGTTGAGCGTACGGCCCAGCAGGCGCGCCATGAGATAGAGCGACAGCGCGCCCAGCGCGCCACGCACGCAAGCGAGCACGCTTGAGGGTAGCGCGATGAAGCGCACGGGCCATCCCAACGTTCCGTAGATGACCATGGCGGCAACGAGCTCCAGCGTGCAGAGCCTAGTGCGGTCTTGGGGCAACATGGGCGCCTCTCTCTAGCCCGGCGGGCCGGCAAGGATGTACGTACGTGGCTCCGCGACGCCCCTAGAGCTCCACCTCCGCCCAGTGGGGGCTGGCGGGCAGGGCCCGGATGAGCGGGTTGAACGCCGCGAGCGCTGCCGAGAGTACCACAAGCGCCAGCATCACGATGACGAAGCCCGTGAATCCGATGGCGGGCAGCAACTCGCCCGCGACGGCGCCCGACCCGCTGCCGAAAAGCATCACGGTCGTCATCACCGCAGCGCGCGTGCGGCCCTGCTTGTCTACGGGGGTCTTGGAAAACACGAAGCCGTTGACCAGCGCTCCGAAGAGCGGCAGGGGCAGGCTGGTGAGCACCGACACCAGGACGATGGACGGGTAGGCGCTCGAGAAGAGCAGAGGCAGGTAGCCGAGCGCCGTGAAGCCCATGATGGAGATCACGCCCCAGCCCACGGGAACGCGCTCGCAGATGCGCGCGGACACGAGCGAGCCCAGCATCGTCGCCACGCCACTCACCACGTTCACGACGCTGATGAGCAACGCGTCGGTGCCATTCGAGACCATCTGCAGGTTGATGGCCTGGCGCATGGCGAACGCCCCGAACTCGCTCAGGCCTATGATGATGACCGCACTCACGATCGTGCGGCTGCTCAGAACCCATTTCCAGCCGTCCAGCAGATCGCGCAGGAACGAGGCGATGCCTCTCTGCTCTGCGCCCGCAGGCAGCTCACGTTCGGGCAGGCGCAGGAACAGGGCGCTCACGAAGGCCAGGCCGTCACAGAGCGCGCTCGCGAAGAAGGGCGCCGCATGCGACAGGCCGTACAGGAACGCGCCGAAGGGAGAGCCAGCCGTGCGCACCGCAGCGTCGCGTCCTTGGTTGAGGCTTTCGGCCTCGGCATAGCGTTCGGGCCCCACCACGGTGATGAGCGCGGCGTTGGTCGTGCCGTCGAGCAGGCCAAACACGGCGCTCGATCCCAGACAGAGCAGCAGGAACAGCTCGAAGGTCAGCAGGCCGCAGGCAAAAAGCACGCCCATCGTCAGCCACAGCAGGCCGCAGATGCCCGCCTGCGCCAAGATGAGGCGCCGATGGTCGTGACGGTCGATGAAGGTGCCGCCCACCACCTGGGTAACCACGCTCGCAATGCCGCGCAGCGTGAAGAACCACCCCGCCATGGTCACCGAGCCCGAGAGCTCGTAGGCCATGAGCGAGATCACGATCCAGTGCACCGCAGAGCCCGACAGCAGCAGCGTGTCGGCGGCGAACCACGCGGGATAGTTGGGCAGCCGGAACAGCGGCCCGCCCTTCTTCTCCCCTTGCACCGCCATCACGTCCCCCTGCCCCGTTCGCTTGCGCCCGCCAATGAGTTAAATCCATCACGACCGCGAGCGCAAGGGTCCCTGAGCCCAGACAGAGCGGGGGCTTGGAAGTCGCCTCCCAAGCCCCCGCCGAGCATCAACGATGCAAGCGCAGCTTACATGCTGGCCTTGACCATGGCGGCGAAGGACT
>CACXFF010000011.1 GCA_902766805.1 uncultured Coriobacteriaceae bacterium
ACAAGCCCGGTAAGCTCTCGGACGAAGAGTTCGCCCTCATCAAGTCGCACGCGGCGCACGGTGGCGCGATCCTGGGCAAGGTCGACGACATGCCCGAGCTTGCCACGGCGGCGCGTTGGCACCACGAGCGCTACGACGGCGGTGGCTATCCGGACGGCATCGCGGGCGATCAGATCCCGCTCGAGGTCCGCATCATTGGCATGGCTGACTGCTACGACGCCATGACGTCGGACCGCGTATACCGAGACCACCTGCCCCAAGACGTGGTGCGCCGTGAGATCGTGCGCGGCGCTGGGACGCAGTTCGATCCGTTGGTCGCCCAGATCATGCTGAAGATCATCGACGAGGACAAGGATTACGAGCTGCGCGAGTAAGGCCTCCTCGTCGCTATCGCGGGGAGCATCGGCACCCATATCCGCAACGGCAGCCGAGCATTGGGCGCGTTCTCCGCCACGACGCAGATATAATGGCGAGAACGGTCTGGCACTGTGAGGGGAGGCGACGTTGGAGTCACGCGGTGGTGCAAGCATGGTCAGGGCAAAAGTCCTGGTGCCGTTCTACGCGTGGCTTGTCGTGTTCTGCCTGATCATCTTTCAGATCAGCTACGTGAACATCCGCAACTACGAGATCGACGACTGCATCGAATACGCCAAAGGCATCAACAGCTTGGTCATCGACGCCATCGACCTCGATCGTGTGGACGAATACCTGCGCGTCGGGCGTGCCGCGCCTGGCTACAACGAGTCCGAGGCCCAGCTCAACAAGTTGCGCAACGCCTACCCAGACGTGGTGTTCCTCTACGTCTACCAGATCAAGCCGGACGGCTGCCACGTGGTGTTCGACCTGAGCACGCCCGACATGCCTGCGGACGAGCCGGGCACGGTGGTCGAGTTCGACCAGTCGTTTGCCAACGTGAGGGAGGACCTGTACGCAGGCAGGCCGGTGGACCCCGTCATCTCCAACGATCACTTTGGCCACCTGCTCACGGTCTACACGCCCGCTTACGACTCGACAGGCGCCTGCGTGTGCTACGCGGCGGTCGACTTCTCGATGGGCAGCATCCGTTCCTACGTGCTGAGCACCGTGATGCACGTGGCGCTGTTCGCGCTGTTCTTTGCGGTGCTCTCGGCGCTGCTGGGCTATCTGTACACGTCGCGGCACATCTTCAAGCCGCTGCAGGCCGTGGAGAACATCGCCTATCGTGACGAGCTCACGGGCGTGCGCAACAAGGCCTCCTTTGCCCAGCACAAAAAACAGCTGGATGCCGACATCAAAGCGGGTACCGCCTCGTTCGTCCTGGCCATGGTGGACGTCAACTACCTGAAGCGCGTGAACGACAATTACGGGCACGAGAAGGGTGACGAGTATCTGCGCACGTGCGTGGACGCTATCTGCAAGGTGTTCGGTCACGATCGGGTGTATCGGATTGGTGGCGACGAATACGTGGCCGTGCTGGAAGATGAACACGAGCCCGAGGTGCGCTACCTGCGCGAACGCTTCAAGCACGACATGACTCGCATGGCCGAGGATCCCGAGTTGCCCGCGTGGCGCAAGGTGTCGGCCGCAGTGGGCATCGCGGCGTACGACCCGGTGCGGGATGAGAGCACGGATGACGTCCTCAAGCGCGCAGATGCGGCGATGTACGAGGAAAAGAAAGCGATGAAGGCAGAGCGGCGTGACTGACGGGGTGCTGCGGCGCGAGGTGGTGCGCGCGGCGCGGGACGGCGCGCGTGGCCTTCCGTAGGTAGCTACGTCTGCGTACACACGAGTAGGGGAGCGAGCCGATGAATCGCGAGTTGATGTACCAATTCATCTATGGCCTGGCTGCGTCCAACGGCCGCGAGCAGGAGCTCTTTGGGGGCTGTGGTCCGGCTGCGTACGAGGCGTTTGCTCGCAGTTTGGTGGCCAAGGGCTTCCCCGAGCTGTGGTTCGAGCTGCCTCTCGCGGGTGAGCCGTGGTTGGACCTGCATGCGCTCATTTCGTATGAGGACGTTGCGGGCACGCAGCCGGCGTTTGCTGGGCTTGGCGGCGTGTATGCCGACGGGTTGGCGTGGTTTGCGAGCCAAAAGCCTGGGAAGGTGCGTCAGCTGGCGTTGAGCTATGACTCGTCGCGCGGCGAGGTGGAGCGGCCTGCGCTGCAGTTGCTGGTGAACGGACCCGACGCTTCCGTGCCCGAGGCGTTTCTGCGGGCTGCGGGACGTGCGGACGCGGTGGCGGACTACCACGCGTTCGTCGGGCGCATGCCGCAGGAGTGGTATGCCTGCTACGTGGGCGTGTTCCCGAGCAGGGATGTGGCGGGCTCGTCGCCTTGGACGCGTGTGGAATGCATTGTGCGTGATGAGGCGCAGCAAGCCTATGCCCGCGATGTGGAGCGGCTGCGTGCGGACTTGGCGAAGGTCGGGCTCGCGAGCGGTGGGGCGGAGGGGCCGGACAACCCGCTCGACGACGAGGCGCTTGCGTGCATACAGGAGCTCGCGCGCTCGCCGTTCCCGCTGGAGTTCCAGTTCAACGTGGGGAGCGATGGTCTCGCCCAACCGTGTCTGAGCGCAAGCGTGCGCTTCCAGGGGCCGGACTGGACGGATGTGGGGCAACGTGCGGAGGCCGAGCGGCTCTATGCGCTGGCGCAGGATTGGGGTTTGGCGGACGATCGTTGGCGCTTGCTGCGCGATACAGCGTTTGCCAAAAGCGCGACGCGCAACGGCGTGGTGACGCGCCTGGTTTGCTTCCCGGCGTTTATCAAGCTGCGTTGGCGTGCTGGCGAGCGCCCCGATGCGAAGGCCTACCTCATGGCGTGGGCCGAGGGACAGCTGGGTGACGAGTAGCTGGCGGGCGGCCGAGTGGCTGGCGAGCGGCCGACCGGGTACGCAAACGTG
>CACXFF010000012.1 GCA_902766805.1 uncultured Coriobacteriaceae bacterium
CCCCAGCCCTCCATTTTGTCCTTGAACGCCATCGCGTGCCTCCCAACGCAAAGCCCGGCGCAAGGCCGGGCCCAATCGAATAACGCATCATCTTATACCCAAAACCACGACGGGTGCGACCCTTGGCAGAAGAGCTCCACCGAGGCGCCAACCCTCAAGCACAGGTTGAAGGCAGCAGGCTTGTCTTGGAGACAAATGTGCCATCGGCCAGGGCCAAGGGCGGGGCGGCGGCCCCCGGCGGGGCGAAGGGCCAACGGCGGGCCGGCGGGGCGAGGGAGCTGGACCTTACGCGTCGTGGACGTCGAAGGTCTGTTGGCCCTGGTCGTCGCCGTGGTCTGCGGCGATGTGGCGCACCTCGGCCTCGGCGCGCAGGAAGGCCCCGGCCACCTGCGGGTCGAAGTGCGTGCCGGCGCCCTCGCGGATGATGTCGAGCGCCTTCTCGATCGGGAAACCGTCCTTGTAGCTGCGCTTAGACACGAGCGCGTCGAACACGTCGGCGACGGCCATGATGCGGGCCGAAAGCGGGATCTCCTCGCCCGCCAGGCCCTGCGGGTAGCCCTGGCCGTTCCACTTCTCGTGGTGGGACATGGCCAGACGCTTGGCCTCGTCCAGGTAGGCCGGGTCGGAGACGGCGCCCTTGGCGCGCTCTAGGATTTCCGCGCCCGCCACGGTGTGGCCCTTCATGACCTCGAACTCCTCGTCGGTGAGGCGGCCGGGCTTGTTGAGGATGGCGTCGGGCACGCAGATCTTGCCGATGTCATGGAGCGGCGCGGAGTGCGCCACGTCGGAGACGAACTCGTCGGTGAGCTGGTCGAGGTAGACGCCGTCGCGGCGCATCTGTGCCATGATCACGCGAGTGTAGGCGGCGGTCTCGATGACGTGGTCGCCCGTGAACTGGTCACGGCTTTCCAACAGGTCTGCCATGACCATGATCAGGTTGTCCTGCATGCGCTCGATGGTCTCGGCCTGCTCCTCGGCGTTGGCGATGTAGTGCACCGTGTCCTCGGCCGTCTTGACCACGGCTTGGTAGAGGTTCTCGACCTCATCGCCGGTGCGCACGTTGAGCCTGTGCATCTGCTCGACCGTGCCCTCGCGCGAGTGCTCGTCGTCGAACGCGAAGCCATTGGTGGCCAGGGCGATGGAGTTCAGCGGCAGGATGACACTGAAGTCCGAGAGCCACACCACGATCACGCAGATGGCGACGAAAAACGCCAGGAACAGGGCCACCACACGCGCGAGGAACGCGTTGGAGTCGGCCATGATCTGGTCCATGCTCACGTCGGCACAGACGTAGGCCACACAGTCGCCCTTGCTGTCGTAGAGCGGGTCGTAGACCGAGAGCAGCCAGCCATAGGACTCGTTGGAGACCACGGGAGCAATCTGCTCCCCCGCGAGCAGGGCCGGCAACTGCTCACGGAACGCCTCGTCGAACGGGATGACGTCGCCCGGCGCGGAGCCCTGCTCCTCGGCCGTGTCGGGATCGAGCGCCACGTGGCAGCCGTCCTCGCGTATCTGGTAGACGTACAGGTAGGTGACGTTGCTGAACGAGTCGCGGATCTGGCCAAGCAGGTCCTCGGTGGGCTGGAAGTCGGGCTCGGCCTCTCCGTGCGCGATGAAGGCGTTCACACGGTCGGGATCGATGGCTTTCTTGGCCACGTCGGTGATGCCAAAGGCATAGTGGCTCTGTTCCATCTCCATGGAGCTGCGGAACAACGCGAAGCTGATCATGGCGGTGACCACGCCCACGACCAGCATGATGATCGATATGAGCAGGACGACCTTGGTGCGCAGCGAGAGGACGCGGGGGTGCGCCGAGCGCACGTTCACGCGGTCGCGCTCGGACAGCGGCTCCTGCTGCCAGGGCTCGAAGCTCACGAACGCTCGCAGGCGCTTGGGCACGTTCCACACGAACAGCAACGAGATGGACAGCACGATCGTCTTGTCCAAAAGGTCCACCAGGATGTCGCCCAACAGCTGCGCCGCGAACTCGACGTGCAGCACGTGGTCGTAGATGAACATCACCAGCGGCGTGCTGATGCCCCCGGTGAACCCAAAGCCAAAGAGCATCCACGTGATGATGGTGGAAAGCGCGCCGCTCGCTACGCCGACGACAGCGATACAGGGAAGGGCCGTCCGTCTCTCCTTGAAGTAACCGTGATCGACAAACGCCGAGACCAGCACGGCGATGACCACGCTCACCAGCCCGTAATACAGGGCGGCCTCGTCGAAGAAGCTGTTGAAGACGTTGGTGAGGTAGCCCACGGCCACGCCCGGAATCACGCCGCCCCACATGGTGGCTATCGCCGTGCCGAAGCAGTCCAGGAACAGCGGCAGCTTGAAGGCGGTGGCGAGCTGGGCGCCCGCCAAGTTGACCAATGTGCCCAGCGCGACGAACAGCACGCCGACGACGATGTTCTTTGCGCGCCGCGCAGATGAAGTGTCCACCAACTCGCTCACACCAAGCCTCTTCCTCGCCTGCGCCCACACTCCCCCGACGCGTGCCGACTCCCTCAGGTCCCCCCATTGTAATGCCGCGAGCCCCAGAACGCAGCCAACCCGCGGAAGGCCTTGGCCAAACAAAGAAAGCCCGGCTGGCAGGGCCCACCGGGCTTGTGCGTCACGC
>CACXFF010000013.1 GCA_902766805.1 uncultured Coriobacteriaceae bacterium
ATTGGCATCTTCGACTCCGGCTTGGGCGGCCTCACGGTGGCGCGTGCCATCGCCCATGCGCTGCCCCACGAGTCCATCCTGTACCTGGGAGACACCAAACGTTGCCCCTACGGTCCGCGCGATCAGTCCGAGGTGCGCCTTTTCGTGCGGCAGGTGGGCGCTTGGCTCGCCAGCCGCGATGCCAAAATGATCGTCATCGCCTGCAACACGGCCACGGCCGCCGGCCTCGACGTGTTGCAGCGCAGCATGGACGTGCCGGTCATTGGCGTGATCAACCCTGGTGCCCGCGCCGCCGTGCAGGCCACGCGCACGCGTCGCGTAGGCGTGTTGGCCACCCAAGGCACCGTTGACTCGGGCGCCTACGTGCGTGCGATCCAGGCGCTCGACGCCGGCGTGCGCGTGCAGCAGCAGGCAGCCCCGCGCTTCGTGGAGATCGTGGAGTCCGAGCTGGTGAACGGCGCGCGTCTCACGCAGGATTGGATGCGCAACCGCGAGGTCTTCGACACCCCCGAGGTGCACGCCGAGGCCGAGCGCGTCGCCGGCCCCATGCGCGCCGCGGGCGTGGACACGGTGGTGCTCGGCTGCACGCACTTCCCGCTCATCGCGCGCCAGGTGCGCGAGGCCATGGGGGAGGGCGTGCGCATCGTGAGCTCGGCCGAGGAGACCTGTCGCGAAGTGCGCGAGACCTTGGCCCGTCGCGGCGAGTTGGCCCCGTCGGAAAGTGCCGACTGCGGCGTGCTCGGTGAGCCGCTCTACCGCTTCGCCACCACGTCGGACGACATCACGGCGTTCGCGGTGTCGGGCAAGTTCATCTTTGGCCACCAGCTGGATTCCATCGAGCACGTCAACCTGGACGCCGTGGTGCCCCTGCCCGACGCCTAACCGTTGGCGTCGCGAGCCCCTGAGCTGCGCTTCGTTGTCTGGGCAGGAGCTCGTCCCGTGCCAGGCGACGGCTGCCGCGCGGCGTAGCGGTCCGCCGCCTGACGCAAGCCCATCCCAACCCCACCATCCCAACCCGTAAGGAGTCTCCATGTCCCTGTTCACCGGTGCCTCCGTCTCGTACGCGCAGCCCAGCACGGGCGTTGCCCCCGCGCCTGCGACCGAGGCCGAGGCACAGCTTGCCGCCGTGCGCAGCTTCGAGCGCGCCGAGGACGGCCTGCGTCCCATCACCCTCACGCACGACTGCGTGAGCCACGCGGCCGGCTCGTGCTACGTGGAGTTCGGCGAAACCAAGGTCCTGTGCTGCGCCACCATCGAGGAGACGCTGCCCGCATGGCGCAAGGGCGCGCACGCCGGTTGGGTCACGGCCGAATACGCGATGCTTCCCGCATCGGGCACGCGCCGCACCAAACGCGAGACGGGCCAGCGCAAAGGCCGTTCCATGGAGATCGAGCGCCTCATCGGGCGCAGTCTGCGCACCGTGGTCAACCTGCGCGCGCTGGGCGAATGCACCGTCACGGTGGACTGCGACGTGATCCAAGCCGACGGTGGCACGCGCACGGCAAGCGTCACCGGCGCTTGGGTGGCACTGCACGACGCACTCATGAACTGGGTGAAGGTCGGCAAGGTGCCGCGTCTCCCGTTGCGCGGGCAGGTCGCTGCCGTGAGCGTGGGCGTGGTGGACGGCCGCGTGTTGCTCGACCTAGACTATCGCGAGGACTCTCACGCCGAGGTGGACCTCAACCTCGTGGGCACTGACGACGGCCAGATCGTGGAGGTGCAGGGCACGGGCGAGCTCACGCCCTTCGACCGCGCGCGCCTCGACCAGCTGCTCGACTACGGCCAAGCCGGCGTCGAGCGCCTCGTCGCCCTGCAGCGTGAGCTCACGGGTTTCCGCAGCTAGCTGCAGGTCCCGCCCTGCTCGGCAGCGTCGTGATGCCCGGCTTGCCGGGCGTGGGGCCGTCATCCCCGCATACCGCACGCGCGCCGCGCGCCGCACCCCTCCGTTCCGAGAAAGGACCTCACATGATTGACATCAGCAGCTTGGATCCCGCGTCCACCGTCGTCGTGGCCACGGGCAACGCGCACAAGGTCGTGGAGATCGAAGCCATCCTGGGCAAGGCCATGCCTGGCAAACGCTTCGTGGCGCTCGGCGAGCTGGGCAGCTGGCCCGACGCCGTGGAGGACGCGCCGGACTTCGAGGGCAACGCGCTCATCAAGGCGCGTGCTGCGCTTGACGCGACCGGCCTCGCGTTGGCTGTCGCTGACGACTCAGGCCTGGTCGTGGATGCTCTCGACGGCGAGCCGGGCGTGCTCTCGGCGCGTTGGGCGGGCGAGCACGGCAATGACGACGCCAACAACGACAAGCTCGAGCGCCTCATGGCCGACGTGCCAGAGGGCCAGCGCGGCGCGCACTTCCACTCCACTGTGGCGCTCGTGCGCCGCGAGCCGGTGGCCTGCCCTGCGCCCTATGACCCGGCGACGGCAGGGCACAGCTTCGACGCCTGCGAGCTGGTGTTCATTGGCAACGGCGACTGCCCGGGGCACATCGGTTACGAGCGCGTGGGCACGCATGGCTTCGGCTACGACCCGCTCTTCCTGCCCGACGACACGCCCGGGCGCACGATGGCCGAGCTCGAGCTGGAGGAAAAGAACCAGATCAGCCACCGCTTCCGCGCGCTCACGGCCCTCGCCGCCCAACTGGCGTAGGACTGCGTCAGCTCGCGATGGGCAGGCGGCCGGGTGGGGCCGCCCCGAGCGCAGCGCCCCTGGGTCGCGGCCTCGCACCGGCCTACGCCCATCTGCCGCTCTCTTGCCTACTTATGCCTATAAGTTGTCCACACAGTTCCGTGACGTGCGACAATGACCCCATCTGCAGACATGCACCCCGCGTCCCGGAAGGAGCCGTCCCATGAAGATTCGCCGCGCCAAAGACTATGCGGACATGAGCCGCAAGGCAGCCAACATCATCTCCGCCCAGATCATCCTCAAGCCCTGCGCGCGCATCGGCTTGGCCACGGGCAGCACGCCCATCGGTGCCTACCAGCAGCTCATTGACTGGTACCGCAAGGATGACCTGGACTTCGCCGAGGTCGTCACCTACAACTTGGACGAGTATCGGGGCTTGGCGCATGATGACCCGCAGTCCTACCACTACTTCATGCGCAAGAACCTCTTCGACCACGTGAACATCGACTTGGCCAACACCCACGTGCCCGACGGCTCCAATCTCGACGCCGAGGCGGCCTGCGCGGAATATGACGCCATGGTCAAGGCCGAAGGCTACATGGACCTCCAGCTGTTGGGCATCGGCAACAACGGCCACATCGGCTTCAACGAGCCCGACGAGGTCTTCAGCAAAGGCACGCACTGCGTGGACCTCACCGAGTCCACGATCCAGGCCAACAGTCGCCTGTTCGATCGGCCGGAGGACGTGCCGCGCCAGGCCTACACCATGGGCGTGCAGACCATCATGCACGCGCGCTCCATCCTCGTCATCGCCAATGGCGACGCCAAGGCGCAGGCGGTCTACGACATGTGCTTCGGTCCGGTGACCCCGCGCGTTCCGGCGTCGATCCTGCAGCTGCATACGAACTGTACGGTCATCGCCGACGAGGCAGCGCTCGCGCTCTGTCCGTTGTAAGGAATTGTGTTCACGCGTGCCGACCGTATGGTCGGCACGTTGCTTATCAGCGGGTACTATGGCAATAACGTGCAGGTACATCACGTATACGACGAGAGAGGGGACCGGTCATGCGTATCGAGGGTGCTCGCGTCTTCACGCCCCAGGGATGGTTCGAGGAACGCGCGCTGTGTGCTGAGGGGGACCGCATCGTAGGCTGGGCCGAAGGCGAGGTCATCGACGGCTCGGGGCTCATGGCCATCCCTGGTTTGGTGGACGTGCACTTCCACGGCGCGATGGGGCAGGACTTCTGCAACGGCACGCCCGAAGCCATCGAGACGCTCGCGGCGTACCAGGCCTCGCAGGGCGTGTTGGCCATCTGCCCTGCCACGATGACCTATCCCGAGGACAAGCTGGGCGACATTGCCGACACGGCGGCTGCATGGGTGGCCGAAGGTCCACACGAGGGCTGCGCGGATCTCGTGGGCATCAACATGGAGGGGCCGTTCATCAGCCCGCAGAAGGTCGGCGCGCAGAATCCCGCCTACGTGCAGGCTCCCGATGCCGCGATGTTCGCGCGGCTGCAGGAGCGGGCGGGCGGCCTGTTCAAGCTCGTGGACGTGGCGCCCGAGGAGCCCGGCGGCCTGGACTTCGTCCGCGAGCTGTCACGTGACGTGACGGTGTCGCTGGCCCACAGTTGTGCCGACTACGCGCAGGCGTCTGCCGCGTTCCAGGCTGGCGCGCGCCAGTGCACGCACCTGTGGAACGCCATGCCGCCGCTGCACCACCGCGAACCGGGCATCATCGGCGCGGCGGCCGACCGCAACGACGTGCGTGTCGAGCTCATCTGCGATGGCATTCACAGCCATCCGGCCATCATCCGCTTCACCTTCCGCCTCTTCGCGGGACGTGTGGTGATGATTTCCGATTCCATGGAGGCCACGGGGCTGACGGACGGCACCTACCAATTGGGCGGCCAGGACGTGACCGTGCGTGGGTCGCGCGCCACCTTGGCAAGCGGCACCATCGCGGGCTCGGTCACCAACCTCATGGGCTGTGTGCGCTATGCCGTGCGGCAGGCGGGCATCCCTCTGGAAACCGCGCTCATCGCTGCTTCGCTCACGCCTGCGCAGGCCATCGGCATCGACGGCGACTACGGTTCGCTGGCGGAGGGCAAGATTGCCAACATCGTCTTGGTCGACAACAACCTGCAGGTACGCGACGTGATCATCCACGGCGTGCGCCAATAGCGCATCTCGCGCGTTGGTACCAAAAAGACGTGGTCTTTTTGGTACCAGGCGGC
>CACXFF010000014.1 GCA_902766805.1 uncultured Coriobacteriaceae bacterium
CATCGACGGGAAACGCGTGACCATCGCCTCTCCCCGCGACGCCTTCGACTATGGGATCGGCATGATCCACCAGCACTTCAAGCTGGTCAACGTCTCCGCGGCCACCGAGAACATCGTGTTGGGCCTGGAGGACGGCAGGAAGTTCGACCTGGCCGCCGCGGCCGAGCGCGTGGAGCAGATCTGCGACGCCTATGGCTTCGACGTGGATCCGCGGCAGAAGGTCTACAACATGTCGGTCTCCCAGAAGCAGACCGTGGAGATCGTGAAGATGCTCTACCGCGGCGCCGACATCCTCATCTTGGACGAGCCCACCGCCGTGCTCACGCCGCAGGAGGCCGACAAGCTGTTCGCGGTGCTGCGCAAGATGAAGGACGACGGCAAGGCGATCGTCATCATCACCCACAAGCTGCAGGAGGTGAAGGACATCTCCGACCGCGTGGCCGTCCTGCGCAAGGGCGCCTACGTGGGCGAGATGGCCACCGCCGACGCCACGACCGAGGAGATGACCACCATGATGGTGGGGCATCAGGTCTCGCTCAACATCGACCGTCCCGAGCCCGTGAACCGCCGGGAGCGCATCCGCGTGGCCGGCCTCACCGTGCGCGACGGCGCGGGCGTCGTGCGCCTCAAGAACGTCTCGTTCTCCGCCTACGCGGGCGAGATCCTGGGCATCGCGGGCATCTCGGGCAGCGGCCAGCGCGAGCTGCTGGAGGCCATCGCGGGGCTGCAGGTGGTGGACACCGGCTCCGTCGAGTACGTGGAGGACAACGGGGACTCCGAACAGCTCTTGGGCAAGGACCCGGTGGAGATCCAGGGCATGGGCGTGAGCCTCGCCTTCGTGCCGGAAGACCGCCTGGGCATGGGCCTCGTGGCCAACATGGACCTCACCGACAACATGATGCTGCGCACCTTCCGCGAGGGCAGCACCCCCTTCATCGACCGCAAGGCGCCCAAAGAGCTCGCCGAGAAGGTCGTGGAGGAGCTCGACGTCAAGACCAGCGGCATCTCCATGCCAGTGAGCCTGATGTCGGGCGGCAACGTCCAGAAGGTCCTCGTCGGCCGCGAGATCGCCTCGGCGCCCACGGTGCTGTTGGCGGCCTATGCGGTGCGCGGCTTGGACGTGAACTCGTCGTACATGATCTACGACCTCATCAACAAGCAGAAGCAGAGCGGCGTGGCCGTCATCTACGTGGGCGAGGACCTCGACGTGCTGCTGGAGCTCTGCGACCGCATCCTGGTGCTGTGCGGCGGCCGCGTGAGCGGCGTCGTAGACGGCCGCAGCGCCACCAAAAACGAGGTTGGCCTGATGATGACCAAACTGGGAGGGGGAGAGGCCCAATGATACACATTGCCAAACGCAAGCAAATGCCCTGGCCGCAGGCCCTGGCCATCCGGCTGGGCGCCATCGCGTTGGCGCTGCTCGTGTGCGCGGTCCTGACCACGGTGCTCACGAGCCTCAATCCTGTCGACGTCTTCGGCGCGCTGTTCAAGGGCGCCTTTGGCAGCGCGCGCAAGTTCTGGATCATGATGCAGGAGCTCGCCATCCTGCTCTGCGTGTCGGTGGCCCTCACGCCCGCCTTCCGCATGAAGTTCTGGAACCTGGGCGGCGAGGGGCAGATCCTCATGGGCGCCTTGGCGTCGGCCGCCTGCATGATCGTGTTGGGCGACCGTTTCTCCAGCCCCATCCTCATTCCCATCATGCTGGTGGCGTCGTGCGCGATGGGCGCGCTGTGGGCGGTGATCCCGTCCCTGTTCAAGGCGAAATGGGACACCAACGAGACGCTGTTCACGCTCATGATGAACTACGTGGCCACGCAGCTCGTCGCTTTCTTCGTCATCGTGTGGGAGGTGCCCAAGGGCTCGGGCACCATCGGCATCATCAACCAGGCCAGCGAGGCGGGCTGGCTGCCGGTCATCGGCGGCAACAAGTACCTGCTCAACATCATCATCGTGGCCATCGTGACCGTCCTGATGTACGGGTACCTGCGCTACACCAAGCATGGCTATGAGATCTCGGTCGTCGGTGAGAGCTGGCGCACTGCGCGCTACGTGGGCATGCACGTCGGCCGCATCATCGCGCGCACGCTCCTGCTTTCCGGTGCCATCTGCGGCTTGGCGGGCTTCCTGCTGGTGTCGGGCACGCACCACACCATCACCACCACGTTGGCTGGCGGTGTCGGCTTCACGGCGGTCATGGTGGCGTGGCTGGCCAAGTTCAACCCGCTCACGATGGTGGCCAGCTCGTTCCTGCTGGCGTTCATGAGCTGCGGCGCCGGCGAGATCTCCACGAGCTTTGGCCTGAACCACAGCTTCGGCGACATCCTCACGGGCATCATCCTGTTCTTCATCATTGGCAGCGAGTTCTTCATCACGTACCGGTTCAACATCCACAAGAAGGGGGATGAGGCTGATGTTTGATCTGTTCTCGTTCATTCCCCGCGCGGTGATGCAGGGCATCCCGCTGCTGTACGGCGCCACGGGTGAGATCGTCACCGAGAAGTCGGGCAACCTCAACCTGGGCATTCCCGGCGTGATGTACGTGGGCGGCATCTGCGGCGTCATCGCCTCGTTCCTCTACGAGCACAGCTTCGCCGATCCTGCACTGATGAACCCCGTGCTGGGCATCCTCATCCCGCTGCTGGCCTGCCTGGGCGGCTCGCTCATCATGGGCCTCATCTACTGCTTCCTCACGGTCACGCTGCGCGCCAACCAGAACGTGACCGGCCTGGCCATGACCACCTTCGGCGTGGGCTTCGGCAACTTCTTTGGCGGCTCGCTCATGAAGCTCACGGGTGCCGACGTGCCGTCCATCTCGCTGTCGGCCACGAGCAAGCTGTTCCGCGCGCAGCTGCCGTTTGCGGGGAGCATGGGCCCGATCGGCCAGGTGTTCTTCTCCTATGGCTTCTTGGCCTACCTGGCCATCGCGATCGCGCTTGGTGCTGCCTACGTGCTCAACCGCACGCGCGTGGGCCTGCAGCTGCGCGCCGTCGGCGAGGACCCGGCCACGGCTGACGCCGCCGGCATCAACATCACGCGCTACAAGTACGTGGCCACCTGCCTGGGCTGCATGATCGCGGGCTTGGGCGGCCTGTACTACGTGATGGACTACGCCAACGGCGTGTGGTCCAACGACGCGTTCGGCGACCGCGGCTGGTTGGCCATCGCGCTCGTGATCTTCACCGTGTGGCGCCCCAAGCTGGCGATCCCTGCGTCCATCCTCTTTGGCGGCCTGTACATCCTGTACCTGTTCATCCCCACGGGCGAACTGCTGGCCTTCAAGGAGATCTACAAGATGCTCCCGTACGTGGTCACCATCGTCGTGCTCATCCTCACGAGCACGCGGCACAAGCGGGAGAACCAACCTCCGGAGAGCCTGGGCATGCCCTATTTCCGCGAGGAGCGCTAACGCCGCACTCAGGGTCTCGTCCTTGCGCCCGGGGCCTCGTCGTAGTCGCGGGCGACGTCGCGGCCGTAGCGCTCGCGTCGTCCTTGCGCCCGGGGCCTCGTCCTTCACAGGGCGGGGCCCTTCTTTCTTGCCGGCCGCACGTGACCCGCCCCCTCGCAAGACCTCACTTTTCGCACCCCTGCGCAGCCATGGCTTCGCAAGACTAACGATTCTGCACCCCTGTGCACCCCACACTTCGCAAGACCTCACTTTTCGTTCCCGTGCGCGCCCGCCGCTTCGCAAGACCAACGATTCTGCACCTGTGCGCACCTCGCGCTTCGCACGACTTCACTTTTCGCACCCCTGCGCAGCCGTGGCTTCGCAAGACTTCACTTTTCGCACCCGTGCGAGCTCCACCCTTCGCAGAACTTCGCTTTCCGTTTCCCTGCGTGCTGCCCGCGCC
>CACXFF010000015.1 GCA_902766805.1 uncultured Coriobacteriaceae bacterium
CTTGGGCACGGCTTGCAGCAAATAGGGGTCGGTGTGGTGACCAATTCTGGCAACCAGGCTTACATGGACGGACCCCAAGGCGTGCCAGACCAAGGTGCTGCGGCCTGGCACGCCCGCATGGTGTGTGCCTTACTTCTTACGCAGCTTTTTGCTGGCGAGGGCGGCGGCGAGCCCGGCGAGCCCGAGCGGGGCGACGGCGGCCAACGACGCGGGGTCTGATGTTGCGGGCAGCGCGGCCGTGGTGGTCTGGGCCTGCTTGGCAGCGGCGAGCGTCGGGGCCTGTGCGCTGCCGCGCGTGGCGGGTGCGGGCGTCGGCACGGGCGTCGGCGCAGGCGTCGGCGCGGGCGTCGGTGCGGGCGTCGGGTTGGGCGCAGGCGTCGGAGCCGGCGTGGGGTCGGGCGTCGGCGTCGGGTCGGGCGCTGGCGTGGGGTCCTCCTCCTTCTCCCACACGGCGCGCAGCAGGATGCCGCCGCCGACGCCGTTGCCGTTGGGCACCGTGAGCGTGAAGCTGCCGTCCTCGTTGCGCGTGATGCTGCCGATCTCCTGGACCGCGAAGCCTTCGGTGTCGGTGTCCAGGCCATACACGGCCTTGAGCACGTAGCCCGGGCGGTCGGCGACCAAGAAGCTCAGCGCCGTGCCGCTGCGCACGGTGCTGTAGCTGCTGCCCCCCACGACCGCCGTGCCGAGGTCGGTGTTGAGCAGGCGGAAGGAATCCTGCTGGCCGGGGTCGGCGAACTTGACGAGGTAGTTGACCTGCTCGCCGTCGTAGTCGGCAAGGTATTCCGCGACGATCTTCCAGACGTTGACCGTGGTGCGGGAGGGCTCCACGATATCGCTTTCCAGGTAGCCGAGGCCGCCGTCGCAGGTGAGGGTGCCCGTGATGTTGATCGTGTTGTAGGCGCTGCTGCCGAGCAGGATGCCCCAGTTTTGGCCGCCGGTCACCACGACGTCGCCGTCGATGTTCACGAGGTTGTGGGCGTTCGCGGCGCCGTCTCCGGACTTGCTGTTGTCGGCGATGTAGATGCCCGTGGCGTACAGACCGTCCACGCTCAGGCCCTTGGCGTTTATGACGACGTCGGCGTCTGGGCTGTTCGAGATGAAGATGCCGCCGGTCTCGTTGGTCTCGTTGGCCTTGGCGTAGATCGTGCCGCCCACGTCGACCTGGTCCTTCTGGTCCATGTAGCTGTGGACCTCCACGCCGCGTGCCCACGTGGCCCCCTCGTTGGTGGCGCTCACGTCGCCGTCGACCGTGACGCGCAGGCCGCCAGAGCCCTCGAACGAGTCGTCCAGGAACACGCCGGCAACGCCCTTGAAGCCCTCTTCGCCTTCCGCCGTGCTCGCCGTCGCCGACACGCTGCCGCTCACCTTCACGTCGACCTCGGCGCCGTTGGCGCCCTTGGGCCGGACGGTGAGGCCCGTGACGTCGTCTTCGTCGGTTTTGACGACGATGTCGCCGAAGCTCCTGCCCTGCTCGTCGGTGCTGCCGTCAACTACCTGTGGGGTGGTGACCGCCGCGGCGCCCGGCTGCTCGTCTTCCGGCTGCGTGACGTCCGGCGCGCCTTCGGCTGCCGCGCCTTCGGCCGGCTGCGTGACCGCCTGCTGGTCGGCCTGCGCGGCGAACGCGACCGCGGGCGCGCCGCCCAACGCCAGCGTCATGCCCACCGACGCGGCTGCTGACGCAAGGGCACCCTTGGCCATACGTGCTATGACATCGTTTTTCATGTTGCTCTCCCGCCTTCGTTGTGGGGACACACGCGCGGCGCGTGCTCGGGGCGCGCCGTGCCTGATTATGGATGATACGCGAGGAAGCATCGTTGCTCGCCGGCGTTCTTGCCCCCGGCTCCTCGGCCAGGCCTCGCGGGCCGCGGGGCGTGACGGACGGCGCGTGTCCGAGGCCGGCACCGCCCCGGGCGGCCTTGCCCGTCCCTTGTTACCCGGAAGCCTTTGGCTCTACGGTAACAACGACACCCCACCGGCCAGGCGCGAGGCAGCCCTCGCCCAACCCCCCGGCATAGGAAAGGCCCCCGGGGTGCCGCCCGGGGGCCGTCGCTTGGGCGCGCGTGCTCCTGCGGAACACGGTTACCTTACGAAGTCACGTGGCTATTCTTTGAAGCAGAGCCAGATGTACTGCAACTTAAACTGCTTTTCATCATCATCGAACACCTTGAAGTAGCTATAATTGGCGAACGTCGTCTGCTGCTTGTATATCTGGCCGCTGCCGTACGCGATGATGTCGGCCTTGTTCGTGTCGTTCTTGTACGTCCCGTTGAAGGCCAGCCCGTGTGGACTGTAAGTGTAAGACCCGTCCCCCTTCTTCCAGGCCCACGAGTCGCGCCACAGGCCCGCGAGCTTCAGGTCGTCCTCCACGGTGCGCCCGTGCAGCCTCTGCACGTACTCGTCCAGCGCGTCGGTGCCCACGTTGTTCCCGCTCGCAGAGTAGGTGATTCTTATGGCCTCGATCTGCTTGCCGAAGGTGTTGCAGCGCACGGGACCAGGGAAGAACCATCGGCTGTCGAACCCCTTGTGCGACAATTCCCCCTCGGGGCTCGTGCCCGCGTCCTGCCCCTCCAGGCGCTCGAGCGCCTTCCAGAGGTCCGTGTTGTACGACTCGTAGTTGCCCGAGGTATTGGGGTCGAAGACGTTGTAGTAGATCTCCAGCAGGCCGAAGGCGCGCTTGAGCTCGTACTTGTAGAGCTGCAGATTCCTGTCGCGAGATTGCGGCCATTTCGCGCACATTAATTAACGTGCGAGCGCCACGCGGATTAATTAATCCGCGTGGCGCTATGCTGAGTTGCGTATGTCAACTGGAAGCACGGGCGGCGCGCCCGACGCCGGCAAGCTGGTCCGCGCCGCCCCAGACCTCGGGCTGGCGCCCGGGAGGCCGAGGACAATGCTACGGGAAAGCGGCGGCGGCGGCAACCCCCTGTCCATCCCGTGCAGCCGCTGCGGCTGCGCGGGCAACTACGCCGGGCACGGCTCGTGGGCGAGGAGGCGCCCAGGAAGTGGATGCGCACGCGCGACATAAAGGCTCTGTTCGCCAAGGGGAAGCAGATCCGCTGGAGGTAGCCGCCCGGCGGTGTGCCGTCCGAAAACGTTCAACGCGATAGCGCCGTTTGCCCAGCTAGATTGGGGCAAA
>CACXFF010000016.1 GCA_902766805.1 uncultured Coriobacteriaceae bacterium
CACAACTCCACCGGCTCCAGCCTCACCTGGATGTCCCGCGCCTGGGACAAGGCCGACGAGCTGGGCATGAACACGCTTTTCGTGGCGGTGACCTGGGAGCTCGTCGAGCCGCAGGAGGGCGTCTTTGACTTCTCGGGCGTGGACGCGCTCATCGAGCAGGCGCGTTGGCGCGGCGGCCACCTCGCGCTGCTGTGGTTCGGCGCCTGGAAGAACGGCCAATGCATGTACGCGCCCGAGTGGGTGCGCTCCGACCCCGAGCGCTTCTGGCGCGCCGAGCCCGTCAAGGGCGCGCGCAAGATGGCGCTGACCAACTTCTACAACCTGCCCTACACCACGCTGTCGGCCTTCTGCCCTGCCACGCGCGCCGCCGACGCCCGCGCCTTTGGCGCGCTGATGGCGCACCTGCGCGAATACGACGAGTACGACGGGACCGTGGTCATGGTGCAGGTGGAGAACGAGGTCGGCATGATGGGCGCGGCGCGCGACCACGTGGACGCGGCCGACGCGGCTTACGCCGAGGAGGTGCCGGCGGGCCTCGTCGCCTACATGCGCGAGCACGCCGACGGCTTGGCCCCGGACGTTGCGGCGGCGCTGGCCGCTGGCGCGGGGCAGGGCAGTTGGGAGCAGGTCTTTGGGCAAGTAGCAGAGGAGCTCTTCCAGACCTACCACACGGCAGCCTACGTGGAGGCCGTCGCCGCGGCGGGCAAGGCCGCGTACCCGCTGCCCCTGGTCGCCAACTGCTGGCTGGACAAGGGCCACGAGCCCGGGCGCTTCCCCACGGGCGGGCCGAACGCGCGCGTGCTGGAGATCTGGAAGTGGGCGGCGCCGTCGCTGGACGCCTGCGGTCCCGACATCTACGTGCGCACCTTCTGCGACGACTGCGACAACTACCGCAAGCTGGACAACCCGCTCTTCATCCCCGAGACGGCCACGCACGCCTACGCCGCGCCGCGCGCGATCTGGACGGTGGGGCACCACCACGCGCTCACCTTCTCGCCCTTTGGCTTCGAGGAGATGGGCGAGCCGTTCGATGACGGCGTGGGCATCCTCTTTGGCATGGACACCTCCGACCCGGCGCTGCGCACGCCTCAGGATCCTGCGCAGTATCGCGCGGCAATGGAGGGGCTGGCGGAACTGTTCGCGTATGCGGGCGGCTACGGCGCCATGGACGCGGTGATCAGCGAGCGCGGCAAGAAGCAGACGCTCGAGCTTGGCGATTGGGCGCTGGACGTGAGCTTTGGCGACATGCCTGGCGCGGTGCTCGCGCTGCCGGTGTCGGCCAACGAAGCCTATGTGCTGGGCGTGAACGCGAGCTTCTTCTGGCACTCGGTGGCCGAGGGCAAGCCGCACTGCGACCTGCTCGCTTGCGAGGAGGGCTGCTTCGAGGAACGCGCCTGGGTGCGTGACCGGCGCCTGAACGGCGACGAGACCACCATGCCTTCCTTTGGCGCGCCCACGCTGCTGCGCCTCAAGACCTTCTGCTACGCGTAAGTGATGTGGAGCCGCGTGCCGGGGACGGCGTGCGGCTCCGCTTGTATTTGTGGCTGTGCGGCGGCGGCCCGTCGGCCACGCAACGAGAGAAAGGACCTGCCATGACTTCAGACGAGCTGCGCGCTCTCATGTCCCAGATGACCCTCGAGGAAAAGGTCGGCCAGCTGGTGCAGCTGGACGGCGGCTGCTTTGGCGGCGGCGACCTCGCGACCGGCCCCGCGGCCAAGATTGGCGTGACCCAAGACGACATCGACCGCGCCGGCTCGGTGCTCAACGTGCTCGGCGCCGACCAAGTGCGCGAGATGCAGGACCGCTACCTCTCGCGCAGCCGCCTGCGCGTGCCCCTGCTCTTCATGGCCGATGTCATCTACGGCTACCAGACCTGCTATCCTTCGCCCATTGGTATCGGCTGCACCTGGGACCCGGACGCGATTCGTGCCGGCTATACGCTCGTGGCCGAGGAGGCCGCGGCTGACGGTTGCATGGTGACCTTCTCGCCGGCGGTGGATCTGGTGCGCGACGCGCGTTGGGGCCGCGTGGTGGAGATGCCTGGCGGCGAGGACCCGTACTTGGGCGCGCGCTTCGCCGCGGCGATGGTCGAGGGCTTCCAGGACGGTTTGGGCGAAGGCCGCGGCGTCGCGAGCTGCGTGAAGCATTTCGCGGGCTACGGCGCCGTGGAAGGCGGCCGCGAGTACAACACGGTCGACATGAGCGAGCGGCGCTTCCGCCAGGACTATCTGCCGCCCTACAAGGCGGCCGTGGACGCCGGCGCGCGCATGGTCATGACGAGCTTCAATACCGTGGACGAGGTGCCCGCCACGGCCAACAAATGGCTGATGGACGACGTGTTGCGCGGCGAGTGGGGCTTCGAGGGCAGCATCATCACCGACTACGCCGCGATCCTCGAGCTCATCAACCACGGCGTGGCGGCCGACGAACGTCAGGCGGCCAAGCTCGCCATCGACGCCACGGTGGACATCGACATGAAGACCAACTGCTACGCGGCCAACCTCGCCGACCTCGTGCGTGCGGGCGAGGTGAGCGAGGCCGCTGTCGACGCCGCCTGCTGGCGCGTGCTCACGCTGAAGAACGAGTTGGGCCTCTTCGAGAACCCGTACTACCAGGCCGATGCCCTGCGTGCGGCCGAGATCACCTGCAACGAGGAGCGCCTGGCCAGCGTGCGTGCCGTGGCCGACAACGCGCTCGTGCTGCTCAAGAACGACGGTGTGCTGCCGCTGGACAGCGGTGAGGACGCGCCGCGCATCGCGCTGATTGGCCCCTACGCCGACAGCAAGGACATCGTGGGCATGTGGGCCATCCACGCCAACCGCGCCTATTCCCACACCGTGCGCGAGGCGTTCTCCGAGGAGCTGGGCGAGGACGGCTTTGGCTGTGCCAAGGGTTGCCCGGTGCTCGATGAGGCGGGCATGGCGACGTTGGGAGAGTTCGCGGCATACCTGGCCAAGGGCGCGCCGGTCGACCCGCGCACGCCCGAGGAGCTTGAGGCCGAGGCGCTCGCGATGGCGGCTGAGGCCGACGTGGTCGTGCTGTGCTTGGGCGAGCACCAGCTGCAGAGCGGCGAGGCGGGCGCCCGTACCGACCTCACCCTGCCGCACCAGCAGGTCGAGCTGCTGCGCCGCGTCCACGAGCTGGGCAAACGCACCGTGGTGGTGCTCTTCAACGGCCGTCCGCTCGTGCTCGAGGACGTGCTGCCCTTGGCCGACGCCGTGGTGGAGGCCTGGTGGCCCGGCACTGCGGGCGGCAACGCCATCGCCGACGTGCTCTTTGGCCGCGTGAATCCCAGCGGCCGTCTGACCATGACCTTCCCCGTGAGCAGCGCGCAGGCGCCGCTGTACTACGGGCAGTTCGCGACCGGACGTCTCGCTGGCAAGAACCACACCGGCCGCTTCGTGACCGGCTACCTGGACGCGCCGATCGACGGGCGTTTCCCGTTCGGCTACGGGCTGAGCTACCACACGGCCGAGCTGACGGATTTCGCGCTGTCGGGTGACGTGGTGACGGCCGACGCGCCCATCGAGGCGAGCGTGACGCTGACCAACACCGGCGACGTGGCTGGTAGCGAGGTCGTGCAGCTGTACCTGCGCGACTTGGTCGGTTCGGTCGTGCGCCCGGTGAAGGAGCTCAAGGGCTTCTGCAAGGTTGCGCTCGAAGCGGGGGAGAGCCGGCGCGTGAGCTTCACGATCGACGAGGAGCTGCTGCGCTTCTGGCGGCGCGACATGACGTTTGGCTCCGAGCCGGGCGACTTCGTGGCGATGGTCGGCCTCAACAGCCGCGACGTGCTCGAGCTGCCGTTCTCGCTGCGGTAACGGGCTGCGCGCGGCTGGCGCTGCGGCTGCCGTCGGGAACGACCCATCGGTACCACGTTCGGGAGAGTTGGGGACACTCCAGTGACCCCAACTGGCGGAAGCCCGCGGGGACCGGGTCCTTCGGGAGAGTTGAGGACACTCTGGTGACCCCAACTGGCGGAAACCCGCGGGGATCGGGCCCTTCGGGAGACTTGGGGCCACTCCAGTGACCCCAACTGTTCCCAACGGGTCCTTTCCCGCCGCTTTCGGAGAGTTGAGGACACCACAGTGACCCCAACTGTGTCGACGGGGCTTCGGCGGAAGCGGTCGCTGGGTTGGCCGCTTCTGGTCCCCAACGGGGCGCGTCGGCCCTCCGCCTGGCCGCTGGCCCAGAGTTGGTCTGTTGGGCGGACTCGTTGGCGGGGCCCTGCTGGTACGGAAAGCGCGATTTGGGGTCCTCCGTACCATGGCGCCGGTCGGTCGGCGGACCCTTGGGTTGGGATGCTGGACGGGCCGGTTGGCGGACCCTTGGCTTGGTATGTTGGATGGAACAAGTGGACGGAGGTCCTCTATGTCTCGTGTGGTGTACAACCCCTATCTTCCCAGTTGGGAATACGTGCCCGATGGCGAGCCGCATCTCTTTGGCGGGCGCGTGTACGTGTATGGCAGTCACGACGTGGCCGATGGCGCGAGCTATTGCCCAGGCGACTACGTGTGTTGGTCGGCGCCGGAAGACGACCTCGCCGACTGGCGCTACGAAGGCGTGATCTTCCGCAAGACCGACGACCCGTCCAACGTGGACGGCTCCGCGCCGCTCTTCGCGCCAGACGTCGCGCAGGGTCCGGACGGCCGCTACTACCTGTACTACGCGTTGGCCAGCATGCTGCAGGGTAAGCCGAGCCACATCGGCGTGGCCGTGTGCGACGAGCCTGCCGGCCGCTACCGTTTCCTGGGCAACGTGGCGCTGTCCTCTGGTGTCGAGCTGGACAGCGACGCGGGCTACGGCATGGTGTTCGACCCGGCCTGCTACGTGGAGGATGGGCAGGCTTGGGTGTACTGGGGCTTCGGCATGCCCGTGGTGAATCCGCGCTTCGGGACGGCTGCGACCGAGGGTAGTTGGGTCGCGCGCCTGGAGCCGGACATGCTGACGATGGCCGAGGAGCCGCGCCGCCTGGCCCCTGCCAAGCTGCAGGCCGACGGCACGGGCTTCGAGGGGCACCCGTTCTTCGAGGCGTCGAGCTTCCGTTGCATCCGCGGACGCTACTACTTCGTGTATTCCAGCCTGCAGGGACACGAGCTGTGTTGGGCGTGGGCGGAGAGCCCCGTGGGCCCGCTCACGTTTGGCGGCGTGCTTCACTCCAACGGGGACGTGGGGCTGCCAGGCGTGGAAACCGAGGAGCAGGCCACGTACTACCTGGGCAACAACCACGGTTCAATCATCGAGCTCGGCGGCCAAGTGTACGTGTTCGGGCACCGTCATACCCACGGCCACCAGAACTCGCGCCAAGGCGTGGCCGAGCCGCTGCGCGTGCGCGACGACGGTTTCATCGAGCAGGCCGAGATGACGAGTTGCGGCCTCAACGGTGGCCCGCTGCCTGCGCTGCGCGAGACGCCGGCCTACTGCTGCTGCCACCTGCGCAGCGCCGAGGGCATCTTGCACTACAGCAGCCACGTGACCTGGAACGACGCGCATCCGTACGTGGCGCAGGAGGCGGATGCCGGTGCCGCGACGTCGGCGTACGCGTACGTGTACAACCTGCGCGACGGTGCCGAGTTGGGCTACAAGTACCTGGGCTTTTGCGGGTCGGAGCGCAGCGTGGAGTTGGAAGTGCGTGGCACGCTGCAGGGCGAGGTCGTGCTGCACCTGGATGCGCCGAACGGTCCCGAACTCGCGCGCGTGCCCGTGAGCTGCGACGATACGTGGGCTTGGGTTGCGGCTCCGCTGGGTCGGCTTGTCGAGGCGGCACAGGACGGGGCTGCGGTGCCGTTGGCAGATTCCGTGACTGGCGTGCGGGACGAGGCTGCGGTGTCGACAGCGGAGGGCGTGCGGGACGAGGCTGCGGTACCGACGGCAGGAAGCGAGGAAGACGCGCGGAGCGAGGCCGTGCCGTCGGCGGGTCCAGTCGAGGGCGTGCATGCCGTGTACCTCGTGCCACGCGGCGACGGCGCTCTGGACCTGCGCGCGTTCGTTTTCCGCGCGTAAGCTGGCCGTTGGCCCGCGCCCCGATGGTTGTTCGCGCCCGCGCTTGGTACCAAAGCCCGCCCTGTCGGATCCTCTCCTATCGTGGTCCCCACACGCCCCACTGCGGCTCCCTTGGCGCCCAACAGTGGGGCGTCCGCATCTGCAACGGGGTCGACCGAAGGCGAAAAGTGGCCACTGGAGTGACCTCAACTGCTACCAACGAATCCCATCCAACATCCTCCGAAGGCTTGGGGCCACCACAGTGACCTCAACTGATCGTATGTAGCCGGCCAGCCAATGACGTGACGCAGCCACGCGCCTTCGG
>CACXFF010000017.1 GCA_902766805.1 uncultured Coriobacteriaceae bacterium
ATGTTGCCCACGTCGAAGGTGATGGCGTCGCAGGAGCCGGCCAGCAGGTTGGAGATCTGGTCGGGCACGGTGGGCACGGGGCTCAGGTGGTTGACGCCCTTGATCTCGTCGATGACGGTGTCGAGCAGGGTGTCCTTCTGGCCGAGGACCGCAGCGCCCGAGAAGTCCTGGATGGAGGTGGCGTTGGCGAAGGAGGAATCGGCCTTGACCATGAGGCCATAGGTGCCGATGTAGTACGGCTCGGTGAAGTCGATGGACTCCGCGCGCTCGGGGGTGGCGGTCATGCCGGCGATGATGACGTCGATCTGGCCCTTGCCGAGCGCCTCGATGAGGCCGTCCCACTCGAGCTTGACCGCGACCGGGGTGAGGCCCAGGCCCTCGGCGACCTTCTTGGCGATCTGGACGTCGTAGCCGTCGGCGTAGGCGCCCGAGACGTTCTCGATGGGGATGGTGGTGTCGGACGAGGCCGTGACCTGCCAGTTGTACGGAGCGTAAGCGGCCTCCATGCCCACGCGCAGGGTGCCGTCGGCGGCGAAGGTGCCCGCGGAGGCGGCTGCGGTGGTAGCGGCGGAGGTGCTGGAGCCGGTGCCCTGGGCGGCGGGGCCGCAGCCAGCCAGGAATGCCATGGAGCCCATAGTCATCGTGGCCAGGCCCGAAAGCTTGAGGAACGCGCGGCGGTCCATGCCGGCGCCCGTCTGAGAGGCGTGTGCGTGCTGGGTGTTGTTCGTGGTCATGGCGGTACCTCTTTCCCTGGGTTGCCTCGAGTGCTCGTGAATCCCCTTCCCCGCAACGCAACCGGATGGGGCCCATCCCCATCCCCCTTACAAAGCGGTCGGCGACCAACCGGCCGTATGTGCGCAAGCTACGTACGGTGAAAGCAAGCATACGCCGCATACCGAGGCATACGCATGCTGCCTGCGTGAATGAAACGACAGGGTAACAAGCGCTTTATGCATAACAGGTGGCGTGGGCGGACAGGTGGAAAACGAGGTGCCGCGCGCTTAGTCCCTGTGGGTGAGGCGCAGGTTGGGGTTGGCGTCCATGGACAGGTCGGCGAAGCGCCCCTCGCGGTACAGGCGCAGGGCCACGAGCGCGATCATCGCAGCGTTGTCGCCACAGACAGAGAGCGGCGGGACCGTCACGCGCACGTGGCGCGGGCCAAACTTGCGCTGGTAGGCCGCTCGCAGCTCGGGATTGGCCGCCACGCCACCGCCCACGCAGATGTCGTGCACGCCGCAGGCCTCCACCGCCGTGATGGCCTTGGCCACCTGCACGTCCACCACCGCGGCCTGGAAGCTCGCCGCGAGGTCGGGCAGGTCGATGGGACGGCCCGCCTTGTTCTCGCCTTCGATGTAGGTGATGACCGCGGTCTTGAGGCCCGACAGCGAGAAGCGGTAGTCGCCCGAGTGCATCATCGCGCGCGGGAAATGGATCGCCTTCTTGTTGCCGGTGGCGGCGAGCTTGGAGATGGCCGGACCGCCGGGGTAGCCCAAGCCGAGCGCCTTGGCCACCTTGTCGAAGGCCTCGCCCACCGCGTCGTCGATGGTCTCGCCGAGGATCTCGTAGTCGCCCCAGTCACGCACGTGCACGAGCATCGTGTTGCCGCCCGACACCAGGCTCGCCACGAAGGGCGGCTGCAGGTCGGGGGTCTCGAAGAGGTTCGCGGCCAGGTGGCCTTCCAGGTGGTTGACGCCAATGAGCGGCAGGTCAGCCAACGCGGCGAAGCCCTTGGCGAAAGCAACGCCCACCACGAGCGCACCGACCAGGCCCGGGCCCTCGGTCACCGCGACGGCCGTGAGGTCGGACGGGAGCAGCTGGCCCAGCCCGAGCTTCTCGCCCGCGACGGCCATGGCCTCCTCGTACACGCCGACGATGGCCTCGGTGTGCTTGCGCGAGGCGATCTCCGGGACCACCCCGCCAAAGCGCGCGTGGAAGTCGATCTGCGTGGCCACGACGCTGGAGAGCACTTCGCCCGCACCGTCGATCACGGCCACGGCGGTCTCGTCACAGGAGCTCTCGATCGCCATGATGAGCGGCTCGTGCGACGCGATGACCTGCGGCGCATTGCTCGGGCGGCCGTCGCGCACGGGTGGCCAGGGACGCAGCTGCGGCGTGGGGTCGGGACGGTCGTCGCGCGCCTCCACGGCCAAAGGCAGCTCGGCACGCATGATGACGGCATGGGACCCGGGGCCGTAGTAGTCGCGGCGCAGGCCCACTTGGGTGAAGCCGAGCTTGCGATAGAGCTCGAGGGCGGACTCGTTGTCGTGCAGGACCTCGAGCGTGGCGCTGGTGGCGCCCAACATCTGGCCGTCGTAGGTCACACGCGCGAGCAGGCGCGTGGCGATGCCCTCGCGACGGCGCGTGGGGTCTACGACCACGTCCATGATGTCCAGGCCGTCAGCCGTGTGCTGCGCGCCGGCGAAGCCCACGATCTGGCCGCGGTCGTGCGCGACCCACCACGTGCTGCCCGGCTGGGAAAGCTCCTCGTAGAACATGTTGCGCGACCACACCTGGTGCGCGGTGCCCTCCATGACGCGCGCTTCCAGGTCGGCCACCGCCTCCAGGTCGTTGAGCGACATGGGACGCAGCTGCAGGTGGATGCCGGCGAGCTCCTCGGCCACGCCGGAGGGGGTGACGAAGCCCGGCTTGCCCAGGCCCAGACGCGCGCGTTCGGTCTCCTCGGCATCGGACAGGCGCGTGTAGACCGGCAGCACCAGGGCGGGGTCGCCGCTGGCGTGCGGGCCTTGGTCGCCCGCGGCCAGATCCTGCGCCCACGCGTGGAGCAGGCCTTCGGCACTGGGATGCCAGAGGGACTCGTCGGCCACACGGGTGAGGCCGGCCTCGGCCAACAGCTGCTGGTGCTTCTTCAGGCCGTCACCCGTGAGCAACAGCTCTTGCGCGTCGCTGCGGGCCGCGAGCTGCGCGGCTGCGTCGGCGGCCTTCATCACGGACTCGGAGGCAAAAAGCCGCACGGGACCGGCGTCGGTCAGGTCGTAGACGCCCGGGTACAGCTCGCCGCGCATGGCGTCGTCCACCACTGCGAGCTTGCCGCGCACCCCCGCCAGCCATGCGGTCTGCGCGACCGCGTCCAAGGTAGACGCGCCGTAGCAGGGGACCTCGAGCGCACAGGAGATGCCTTTGGCACAGGCGATGCCGATGCGCACGCCCGTGAAGGAGCCCGGGCCACGCCCCACGAGCGCCGCCGAGACGTCGGACGCGGTGAGGCCGGCACGTGCCAAGCAGTCCAAGGCCGTGGAGGCGAGCTGCTCGTTGGCATGGCGGCGGCAGAGGTGGTCGCCCGACGCCAGCAGCTCGAGCTGCGCTGCGCCGTCGCCCGCCTGGGTGAGACGCGCCACCGCACAGGCGAGCATGTCGGTAGAGGTATCGAGGGCGAGGATGACCTGGGCTTGCTGAGACATGGTGCTCCTTGGGGTACGTGCTGTTTTGCGCCGTTCATTGTAGCGCGCAACAGCGGCGTGCACCGAAGCGCCACGTCTGGGATGGTGCGGACCGGGCGGCTTGGTACCAAAGAGACGTGGTCTTTTTGGTACCAAGGGCGCCGGGGCCGAGCGCCCGTCGTGCAATTAGGCGCTGCGCGCGTCCAGGGCGGCGACGAGGGCCTCGGCGCGGGCGCCGTGCGGCAGGAAGCGGATCTCGCGCGGGGGCTCCTCGCCCGCCGCAACCTCGTCGTCGAGGCGCCGCAGCAGCACGTCCACGCGTTCGTCGCCGATGACCTGCGCGAACGCCTCGCCCCATTCGATGAGGCAGGCGCCGTCCTCCGCACCCAAGGCGTCGAGCAGTCCCGCGTCACCCAGCTGGTCGGGGTCCTCCAGGCGATACAGGTCGAAATGGTACAGGGGCAGCTCGTCGCCGTCGTAGACGTTTTGGATGTTGAAGGTGGGGCTGGTCACGGGCCCGTCGTAGCCGAGCGCCTCGGCCGCGCCTTTGGTGAGCTGCGTCTTGCCCGCGCCCAAGTCGCCCGTGAGCACGAGCACGTCGCCTTCCTGCAGGCAGGCGCCGAGCCTGCGGCCGAGCTCGATGGTGTCATCGGCGCAGGCGGAACGGTAGCTGCCCTGTGCGGTGCGCGTGAGTGCCATGGCGCGTGTCCTTTCCTCTCGCGCCGTCGGGCGGCGCATCGTCAATGAAGCGCAGGTAGATCGCCTGCTCGTGGCGCCCGGCGCGCAGGTCGGCGCCTGGCCCAGAACGGCCCGAGGCTTGGCCAACGCACGGCCCGAGGCATCACGCCTTGCCGGGGCCAGGCGGGTTGTCGCGCAGCCATTGGCCCAGCATGCGCATGTCCTCCTCGAGCAACGGCAGCCATTCGGAGGGGTAGATGGTCGCCGCGGGATGGAAGGTCGGGATCACGGCGAAGTGCCCCGTGGTGTGGACCTGGCCGCGCAGCTTGGTGACGCCCTTCTCGGTGCGCAAGACGAACTGCGAGGCGAAATTGCCCAGGCATACGATCACGTCGGGCCAGACGGAGCGGATCTGTTCGCGCAGGAAGGGGCTGCAGGCCTGGATCTCCTCGGGGCGCGGATTGCGATTGCCGGGCGGGCGGCACTTGATGACGTTGGCGATGTAGACCTCGTCGCGCGTGAGGCCGGCCTGTGCCAAGATGCCGTTGAGCTTCTGGCCGGCGGCGCCGACGAACGGCTCGCCCTGCAGGTCTTCGTTCTTGCCCGGGCCCTCGCCCACGAACATCACGCGCGCGTTGGGGTTGCCGACGCCAAAGACCAGGTTGGTCTTGGTCTCTCCCAACGGGCACAGACGGCAGTCGCCCATCAGGTCGCGGATGGCCTCGAGCGGCACCTCCTGCGGCTTTTGGTGGTCATAGCCGGGAATCTGCAACAGGGCCATGCCGCCCTCCTCGTCCGTGAGCGCGATGCGCTCTCTTTTGCGCCGTGGCACCGGGAAAGCCCTCCTTGCGGCAGAGGCGGCGCGGCACCCGATGGCACAGCGCCGCCGCGTGGTCGGTCCTGGGGCCTAGCAGTTGATCTTGTCCAGACGCATGCCAAAGTTGCAGGCCACCTCGTAGTTGATGGTGCCGCGCAGCTCGGCCATCTCGTCCATGCTGATCTCTTCGTCACCGTCACGGCCGATGACCGTGACCACGTCGCCTTCGTGCAGCTCGGGTTGGGCGGGGCGCGAGAGCAGCGGACGCATGTCGCTCGCGATCATGAACTGGTCCATGCAGATGCGGCCGACCTGGTGCAGGCGTTGGCCGTCCACGAGCACGTCCATGCGGCCGGACAGGGTGCGCGACAGGCCGTCGGCATAGCCGATGGGCACGGTGCCCACCTGAACGCCGTCTTTGGGCACGCGCCAGGTGAGGCCATAGCTCACGCCCGAACCCACGGGCGGCTCGGCCACGCGCGTGAGGCGCGCACGCACGCTCATGACCGGGTCCAGCGGCAGGTAGCGCTCGCAGACGCGCGCAGGCTGCAGGCCGTAGAGGCCGATGCCCACGCGCACCATGTCGCGATGGGCGTTCGGGTGCAGGACGGTGCCCGGCGTGTTGTCGCAGTGCACGATGCCAACGGACATGCCCGCGTCGCGGATGGACGCCACGGCTTCGGAGAAGTGCTTGTAGGCCAGCTCCCAGTCCCAATCGTTGGGCACGTCGGCCGTGGCGAAGTGCGTGAAGGTGCCCGCGCACTCCAGGCCACGGTGGAAGTCAAAGACGCGGCGGGCCTCGCGGGCCTCGTTCCAGGGCACGCCGATGCGCGTCATGCCCGTGTCGATGGCGAAGTGGTAGCGCGCCACGGTGCCTCGGGACACAGCGGCCTCGCCCAAGGCCAGGGCGAAGTCCGCGTCATACACAGCCGGCTCCAGGCGGTATTCCACGATGGTGCGCACCGATTTGGCGGGAGGCTGGGAGAGGATCACGATCGGCTCGGCGATGCCAGCTTCGCGCAGCTCGACGCCTTCGTCCACCGTCGCGACGGCAAAGGCGTCGGCGCCGGCGTTGCGCATGGTGCGCGCGCAGGACACCGCGCCGTGGCCGTAGGCGTCCGCCTTGACCACGCACAGCATGCGGGTCTTGCCCTTGAGCAGGGACTTATATGCCTTGACGTTGCGCCTCAGGGCGCTGTGGTCGATTTCCACCCAAGCCCAGCGCGTGTCCGGGCAGCGCGTAACCACCATGTTGTGAGCCTCCTCGCTCGTATGGGTCAACGCGACGCGTGGGGCGCGCGTCGCGGCTGGCGGGACGGCCGCGTGACCGCCTCGCGGGATGTGTGTCTATTCCTCGTCCTGCGCCGCATCGGGGTAGTCGGCGTACAGCGCGCGGTCGGACAGGTCGTCGGCCGCCAAGCCGATGAGGTCGATGAGGTCCGAAGCCACCACGCCCGTGGTGCCGTAGCGCTCCTGCGCCATGCTGCCCGCCATGCCGTGGATCTCGCAGGCTTGGGCCGCCAGCAGCGGCAGGCTCTGGATGTCGTCCACGCCGTGGGACAGGCGCGCTGCCATGATGCCGGCGAGCACGTCTCCCGAACCGGCCGTGGCCAACGCCGCAGGGCCGGGCTTGGGCAGCAGTGCCACGTCCACGCTCACGCAGGCCGTGGCCGTGCCTTTGGCCACCACCACGCACTCACGGCCGCCGTTGGACCAGACCACGCGGCGCGCGATGTTCAGCGCCGAGGTGAGCGACTCGGGCGGATTGTCCTTCAGGCCCACGAGACGGCCGAGCTCACGGCGGTGCGGGGTGAGGATGAGCGGATACTCGCGGCGAACGACCTCGGGGAAGTCCTCGATGTTGTCCGAGGTGAGGCGCGCGAGGCAGTTGATGCCGTCGGCGTCGAGCACGAGCGGGCACGCGGCGTCCAGCAGGCTGGAGACCACCCCGACCGTGGAGCTGGTGACCAGCATGCCCGGGCCGACCAACGTGGCGTCGCGACGTTCGGCCAGCTGGCGGATGGTCTTGCTGGCGCTTTCGGCGAAGGTGCCGTCCTTCTCGGAAGGCAGGCCGACCACGGGGATGTCCAACAGGTGCGCTTGGGCCGTGGCTGCGACCACGTCGGGGACGGCCAGCGTCACGTAGCCGGCACCGGCGCGAGCGGCGGCCTTGGCGGCCATGATCGCGGCGCCCGGGAAGAGATAGGAGCCGCCCACCACGAGCACGCTGCCGCGCGAGTACTTGTCCACCGCGGCGGTGGGCTCGTCGAGAACCTCCACGTAATCAGTCACTTCGTTGCGCCAAGCAACGGGGTCGGCGTCGATCACGAGCTGCTCGGTCTGGTTGGCAAGGGGTGCCACGACGATGGCGCCGCAGGCATCGCGGCCTTGGTCGGCCAACAGGCCCGGCTTGAGCGCGAGCATGGTGACCGTGACGTCGGCGCGCACGAAATTGCCGGCGGCCAGACCGGTCTGGGCGGAAAGCCCCGAGGGCACGTCCACCGCAACCACCGGCACGCCGGACTGGTTGAGCACGTCCACCCAGATATCGAAGGGATTGGAGAGCTTGCCGTGGAAGCCGGTGCCCAAGATGGCGTCCACCACCACGTCGGAGCTCGCGACCAGCTGCTCGATCTCCAAGCGGCTGGGACCCACGAACACGTGCGCGCCAGCCTCCTCGGCCTTGCCCGCAATCACGCGGACCAGGTCGCTCTTGAGCTCGGAGATGGGGCAGGGCGTGACCACCGCGACCACCACGCCCTCGCGGCGCAGCGCCTCGGCCGCGACCCAACCGTCGCCACCGTTGTTGCCCACGCCCGCGAGGATGGTAACGGAATGGGTGTCTTCCAGGCCCAAGACTTCTTGCGCGACAGCGTTGCCGGCGCGGTACATGAGCTCGGCCACGCTCACACCCTCACGAGCAAGGCGAGCCTCGACGGCACGGATGTCTTCCACGTTCAGGACCGGTTGCATGTGCGTAACCCCTTCTCCCTCGCGGTACGTCTGCGGGCCG
>CACXFF010000018.1 GCA_902766805.1 uncultured Coriobacteriaceae bacterium
CGCGCAGGTTGTAGGCGCTGGGCACCTCCAGCACATGGCCGTCGTCCGCCAAGCCGCGCTGCGGCTCTGCGGGGCGAAACGCCGTGCGTAGGTTTTCGGTCCAGCCCATGGGCACCCTTCCTCGTGATTGCAGGGCCATTCTAGCCGTATTCCCGAGCTGCGCCCGAGCCGGAAGGCCATGCATCAACGAAGCTACGCAAACGCCCCGGCGCGGCGGGGCTCACGCGCGCGGGCCGGACGTTCGGGCCGGCATCACGCGCGAGAGACACGGTCGTGGTTGACCACGCGCAAGAAGAGCTCCTCCACCGCCTCGGGGGTGCGCGCGTTGCCCAGCGCCCACATCGTCTTGGCCACGGTGGCCTCGATGGTCATGTCAGCGGCGCGCAGCACGCCGGGATGGTCGGCAAAGGCACGGCCGACCTCATAGACGCCCAAGTCCAAGCCCTCCTCGGGCACCTGGGTCGTGAGCACGAGCGTGTTGCCGGCGTCGGCCCAAGCCAGCAGCGGCCGGGCCAAGGCGTCGGGGATGCCACCGATGCCGAAGGTCTCCAGCACGAGCGCGTTGCACGAGGACGCCAACGCCTCCAGGATGGCCCCGTCCAAGCCGGGCGTGAGCTTGAGCACGGCCACGCGCTCGTCAAGCCGCTCGTAGAAGCTCGGGCGCGCCGCGCCGCGGGCGTACACCGCGCCCAGCGACATGCCCGGGCCGGCGTCGCGCACCACGCGCTCGCCGCGGATGATGGCGGGCAGCGGCCAGTTGACGCTGGTGAACGCATTGAAGCTCATGGTGCGCTGCTTGTGGGCGCGCGTGCCCACGATCACCTGCCCGCCAAAGACCACGTGCACGTCGCTCGCGGCGGGGTCGGTCGCCCAGAGCAGGCTGTGGTACAGGTTGAGCTTGGCGTCGGTGAACGGCGCGGCCATGGGCTGCTGCGATCCGGTGAGCACGATGGGCTTGCGCGAGCCCTGCACGAGGTAGGACAGGGCCGCGGCGCTGTAGGCCATCGTGTCGGTGCCGTGCAGCACGACGAAGCCGTCGTAGGCGTCATAGCGCTCGCGGATGCAGCGGGCCATGGCGAGCCAGCCCCGCGGCCGCATGTTGGTGGAGTCGATGTTCATGAGCTGCTCCACCTCGAGCTCGCACAGCCCGCCGATGAGCGGCACGCGCTCCATGAGCTCCTCGCCGCTGATGCCGGGGGCCAAGGCGCCGCCCTCCCCCTGCGCGACCGACGCGATGGTCCCGCCCGTGGCTATCACCAGAATCCTCTTCATGCACGCCCTCTCACGCTCGCAGCCGCACGCCGTCTCCGTCCCATCGTAGCCCAAAGGGCGTGACAGGCGCCGCGCGCTCTGGGATTCAGCCGGGAGCTGATGCGCGGGCGTCGGCAACTTCCTAGCATCGAGATCATGTCTCACGATGGCCCTCGCACGGCCCTCGCTTTTCACCGAAAGGAAGGAATCCCATGGCAAGCTCAGCCCACCGCACGCTCCGCACCTGCGCGGCGCTGCTCTGCGTCACCCTGTCGCTCGCGGCATGCGGGTCGAAGGGCACAACGCCCGCGTCGCCCGACGCCCCCGCTGCCACGCCGACCACCACGACGGCTGCCCCGGCGACAGAGCAGCCGGCCGAGGCGCCCAAATACGCCGTCACGATCGACGGCGCCGAGCAGACGACCGACTACTCCGGCAACCCGGCGCTCGTGGTGACCTACACCTTCACCAACAACTCCGACGAGGCGACCGCCATGCTCACGGCGCTGCGCGCCGAGGCCTACCAAGACGGCGTGCAGTGCGACATCGCCTTTGTGAAAGGCGTGGGCGGCGACAGCATGACCAAGGTCAAGCCCGGCGGGTCGACCCAAGTGCGCAGCGCGTACGCCCTCAAGGGCGCCTCGCCCGTGGAGATCGAGGTCACCGAGCTCTTCAGCTTCGACAAGACCATCCTCGCCCAAACGACCATCAACCTCGCATAAGAGCCGACCAAGGAGCCAGCCCATGAGAAACCTCAACAAGTTCCTGCTCGTCGCACTGATCCTCGGCGGCGCGTACCTCGTCTACAGCGCCGTGTACTGGGCGGGCGCCAACGGAAGCACGGGGTCGGCCGGTGCGGGGGCGGCGATCGCCACCGCCCTCGTCTTCCCGCACCTCGTGTGCACCTTCGTGGCGGTGCTGATGAACGCGATCGGGCTGGTGCAGGGGCGGCGAGGCTTCGCGTTGGCAGCGGGCATCCTCTACGCGGTCGCCATGGTGCTGTTCCCCTCCTACTTCTTCTTCGTCGTCATCGAGGCGGTGCTCTGTTTCGTGGCGTACGCCACGATGAGATAGGCGGCGCACGGGCGGCGTCGGCTCGTCCCCTTGGGCGTGCCGACGAGCGGAGAGCGGCGAGCGGTCCCTGCCCTGGCGGCAAGGGCCGCTCGCCCTGCTACGATTCTGTGTCCTTGCTGCCCTTTTTCGGCCGAGCGGGCGTCCGCGCGGGACCATGTCGGCTATTCTCCCTTCAGCCGTCTAGCATCAGGAGGCACGCCTATGCCGTTCACCCTGCCCGCCTACCGTGAGCCCGATTTCTCCGCGCCCAAGCTCGTGGAGTCCGCAGACGTCCCTTGGGGCGTCGTCGACCAGGACGGCGTGGCGCCCGCGGGCTTCCACTCCACCTCCATGCACCCCGAATACCTCAAGATCGACGGGGTCTGGACGCTGGTGGACGGCATGATGATGGACGACGTGATCCGCCGCAACCCCGACGGGTCGCTCGAGGTGCTGCCAGCACGCGACCTGCGCGTGGGCGACGTCGTGGCGCTCGGGCGCGGCGAGCGCGGCGGGCACGGCATCCTGGTGTGGCCGCACGGCTTCGAGGACCGCAACGCGCGCGACCGCGACCGCTTCGCCTTCCGCCAGGGGCGCAGCCGCGAGACCTCCTACGCGCGCGACTACGACCGGCTCATCGACCTGCTGCGCTACGAGCGCGAGCACGGCAACGTCGTGTGGGTGATGGGGCCCGCCTTCACCTTCGACGCCGACGCGCGCGACGCCATGGCGCGCATCATAGACGGCGGCTACGCGCACGGCATGATGGGCGGCAACGCCTTGGCCACCCACGACCTGGAGGCCGCGCTCATGCACACGGCGCTCGGCCAGGACATCTACACGCAGGAGTCCCGGGCCGGCGGCCACTACAACCATATCGACGTGATCAACGAGGTACGTCGCTCCGGGTCCATCCCGCAGTTCATCGCCGACCACGAGCTCGACGACGGGATCATGTGCGCGCTGGTGCGCCACGGCATCCCCTACGTGCTCGCGGGCTCCATCCGCGACGACGGGCCGCTGCCAGAGGTCATCGCCGACGCCTACGCCGCACAGGACGCGATGCACGGGCTCATCGCCCAAGCAACGACGATCATCTGCATGGCCACCATGCTGCACAGCATCGCCACGGGCAACCTCACGCCCTCCTACCACGTGAACGAGGACGGCACGGTGCGCCCGGTCTGCTTCTACGCCGTGGACGCGAGCGAGTTCGCGGTGAACAAGCTGCGCGACCGCGGCAGCCTCTCGGCGACCACGATCGTGGCCAACGCACGCGACTTCGTCAC
>CACXFF010000019.1 GCA_902766805.1 uncultured Coriobacteriaceae bacterium
ATAACGCTCGGCAGCGGTGCGTGACGGAGCTGCGGTCGCCGACTTAAGGGGACGGCCCTGCAGTCCGGTGGCCTCAGCAGCCGGCAACGACCGCTCGCACATACGCGCGCTGCGCGACGAACAGGCGGGTAATGAGCTCGGCAAAGACGGGCGGCAAGCTCCCACAACGATCAAATGCCTCCCTGACGACGTCCTCAAAGCCATCGAGCGCTCGCACGTCGCACCAGGACCAGTCCCAAGACGGCCTGAGGAAGGAGAAGCGATAGACGCAGAACAGCTCGAAGAGGGCAGGGTTCTCGCACAGGTACGAGATGGAGACGCCCCTGAACGGGAAGCCAAAAGCGCCGTCGTAGTCGAAGATGGGCGCCGCACGCCACGCACCCTCACCGATGGCGCGGATGGCACCGTAGTTGCCCGGATTGAAGTCCATGAGCAGCGTGAGGCAGGCGAAACACGCCCTCCTAGCCACCTGCGCTGACGCATCCGCGACACCGTTGGCCGCATAGGCGTCGATAAGGGCGTCGCACGCCTCCGTCGTGATGCCCCCACCGCCCAGCTTGGCGTTCTCCCACGTATCCGCCATCGCACAGAGCCGGCTCCCGTCGGCAAACTCCTCATCGCCATCCAACATGAGCGGGCTGACCGAGCAAGGTCTCCCATAGCGCTCTGCCACGGCCAAGGGGACGCAATGGCTTTCGCCGAAGAGCAGGGAGCACAGCTCGTATCCCAACCGGGCTCCCACGAGCTCGGCGCCATCGGGGTATTCAGCTGCTTTGACGAGGTAGATGCCGTCATCGTTGCGTTCCCATGCCTTCACGGCGTGGCCAGGCGTCGTGACTTCGGGGACGTCGGGCGAGCAAGCCGCCAGACGGGCGTAATCGCCCGCAAGCACCGCCGCGCCAAAGTCCTGGTCCCAACCGTTGTCGAAGAAGTTCAGGTCCTCCCAACGCTCGGCGGACCCAGCGGCCCGGTACCAGAACTGGTCAGACAGGGAGAGGCCGTGCCCCCTGAGCACGAGGTCAACGGGCGACTTGGCCCCCCAAGCCGCAAGGATGTCACCCCCGTCCCTGCGCAGGGACGACAGCGCACGCCTCGTCAAGAGCGTCGTCAGGACTCGGTCCCTGTTGTCCCGAGCCAACCCCAGGGAGGCAACCAGATCACCGTCCGCCACGTCGATGATGCGGGCCTCGCCCGTCAGCGGGTCCACCTCGAAGTCGACCAGCTCCTGGTCGCGTAGCATGAGCGTGCGCTCGATCAAGGCGTCCCCCTCTCATCGCGACGACCCGCGCGCCTACGGGCCCCGGCGCCAGGCGTCATCTTGCTTCGGCGGATGTGGAACGGGCTGACGCGGTCGCCGCATCGGGAGAGGGCACAGCCGGATGTGCCAGGCTGGCCGCGCCCGCCTGCAGGTACAGCTTGGCATCGAGCAGCTCGCCGGCGCGCACGCGGAACTTCACAAACACGGGGACGCAGTAGATCGCCCGCACGGCGTCGCCGTCGCGCAGCGCCGTCGAGAAGATGGTGTCCTGGATACGCCGCCAGCGGTCGTCGGCAACGCCCGAGCTCACGGCGTATTCCATGAGCTGCGCCGCGCTGCCGCCGGCTTCCCAAGGCAGGCGCGCCGCGCTCGCCACCGCCAGGGGGAACTGGGCGGAAACGCCCACGGTGCCTCCCAGCGTCCCATCGGGGAGCAGGTCGAACTGAAGCTCCATGTCAAAGGGCGATGCGGCCACCTCGCCGCCGACGCGACGCAGCGTCGACCCGTCGTTGGCGTAGCCCGCCTCGTGCAGGTCCTCCTCGAGCTTCGCCTGATCGGCGGCATACGCGCGCTGCAAGTCCGCGTCGACGAAGCAGTCGACGCGGACGGGAGCGCCCGGCCTGCCCGGATGCACGCCGAAATACCAAATGCGCCAACCCTGCGGAAGCCGCTGGGCCAAGCCGTCGTAGAGCGCCGTCGCCTCCGGCCTGCCGACGTGGGCAAAGAACCCCGCGGCGTCGAAAGCTTGGGCGGCTTTCACGTTGACATGCACGGCGGGGACATCGATGCGACCGTCCCCCACGTCGTAGGCAAGCGCGAGCCCGCCGCCCTCACGGGGCTCGGACGCGTACCAGTTCAGCAGCTCACCGTGCCCATCCATGGCATCCGGCGCGAAGGGGGCCCGCTCATGCAGGTCGGCGTTGGCATGCGCGACGTGCAGGTCGAAGCGCGGAGGGCCACAGAGGGGGATCTCGAACCACACGGTGGGCATCGACGCGCCCGCCGAGGCACGGCGAAAAGCCTCCTGCGCGAGCGGGGCACGCGTTCCGAACAGCTCGCCCTCCGCGCCCTGTGAAGCGAGACTGTACAGTGCCTCGTAGTACATCGTCGTGTCGGCACTCATGTCTCCACCCCCTCCCAGCTGCCGCTCGATACCGGGCTGAGCTATTCCCACTCGATCGTCGCGGGGGGCTTCGGCGTCACGTCGTAGGCCACGCGGTTCACGCCAGGGACCTCGCCAACGATACGGCTG
>CACXFF010000020.1 GCA_902766805.1 uncultured Coriobacteriaceae bacterium
CATGCAGCGGCAGCCGGCGCGGCCACGGGTGAGCTCGGGCGCGTTGATGGTGTGCACGGTGATGCCGGCCTTGTCCAGCAGGTCCATGGTGACCTCGGCGCGGGACAGGCCCACGACCTCGCCCGGCGCGATGGCCAGGACGTTGGAGCCCATGTTCCAGGTCTCCCAAGCGCTGGAGAAGTGGTCGTCGCCACCGGCGGAGATGAGGTTCACGTGCTCGACCCCGAGCGCCTCGCACAGAGCCTGGCGCCAGTCGTTGGACACGAACTCGGCCGCGGGGTAGTCGTCGTACACGGGACGCACGCGGAAGACCGGCGTGGTGCCCGACAGCAGCGGGTTGTAGATGAAGGTCGCCTCGTCCACCTGGGTGAGGACGTCGTCCAGGCACATGTACTCGCGGCTCTGGCCGAGGTCAACGACGTAGATGTTCTCGAAGCCGTGGTCGAACAGCGGGTCGGCGATGGCCTCGATGGCCTCGGGCTCGGTGCGCTGGGAGACGGCGATGAAGACGGACTTGTTGTTGAGGACCATCACGTTGCCGCCCTCGAAGGCGTACTGCAGGCGCGGGTTGTAGAGGTTCTTGGTGGGCTTGCCCTTGAAGGCCGGGGCATTCTCGATGATGTACTTCATGAGGATCGGCTCGCGGCGGCGCTCCTCCTTGGCCATGCAGGCCAGGGCGTAGGTGTCGCCGAGCATGATGGAGCTGTCGCGCGTGAAGTAGGTGTTGGTGAGCGGGCGCACCAGGAAGAGGGCCTGCTTGGAGACGAGACCGGCGAGCGTGGTGGTGTCGCGGATGGCGTCGTTGTCGGCGCGCACGCCGCAGTAGATGGTCTTCACGAACTGCTCGACCGTGAGGCTGTCGTAGTACTCACGCAGGGACTGCGCCAGACCAACGGACTGGATGTCGGACGCCGCGATGTACTCGTCGGTGAAGTGGCTGCGCAGGTAGTCGTCGCGCATGACGTTGGTGAACAGCTCGCTCTGCTCGAGGACCTCGACACCGGCGTTGCGCAGGATGCCGGTGAAGGAGTCGTGCTCGCGCTGGGCGGACGGCAGGTAGGGGGTGTCCTCGAAGAGCTGCTCGGCGAGCATGGAGGGGTGGATGAACTTGAACTCGTCGCCCGGACGGTGGACCAGGACGGTGTTCAACTTGCCAATCTCGGAGTGCACGTTGATCATGTGAGCCTCGATTCTGCGCCCGCGCGGCCAAGCCGCGGTCGGCGCCTTGTTGTGGTACTACCAACACATTGAATATTCCACAATTGTTACGTCCGTGCTTGGGACAAAGTATCCGCACGTGAGGGGGATATCTTGCGTCATTCTTTCCCCTGATGCAGGGTGATGAATAGTGCATAGCGTTTATTTATTTGCATGAGCTGTGCAACGCGCCAACCCTGCGTGTTTGGGCGACATTTCCCCATGTGGGAATCGGTGAGCGGGTCGGTGAACGGTAGGTTTCGGCGTCGGTGCCGCACACGGGCGTATCCACGGCACGCTTTTTTCTCGTGGGCGCCGCTTCTGGCTGCGTATGCCCGATGGGCTGTGGGCTCGCTGTGCCGTTGTCGGCGTACGGCGCCATCTTGGCGGCTCTCGACGCCGCGCGCCGCGCATCCATGCGAGAATGGGGCCGACGGCCACGCGAAAGGGGAGAGCGATGTATAGGATCGTCGCCAGCGACATGGACCAGACGTTCTTGGGTTTTGAGCACGAGATTCCGGAGGCCAACATCGCCGCCATCCGCCGGATGCGCGAGTTGGGCGTGACCTTCGTCCCGGCGTCGGGGCGTGCCTATGGCTCCATCATGGGGTCGCTCGCGCCCATCGCTGACCTGCTGCAGGGCGGTTACGTGATTTCGTACAACGGCAACTGCATCACGCGCGTGGGGGACGACGCGCCGCTCACCTTCACCGAGTTCCCGCTCGAGCTCGCACGGCGTGTCTTTGCCTGGGGCCTCGAGCACGCGGACGTGGGCTTCCACTTCTACACGCTCGCAGGGGACTGCTGGGGCAACCGCTTGAGCGACGACGAGATCGCCTACCTCGCCGGTCACATGGACATCACGCCCTTCGACGGTGACAGCCTGGACTTCCTCGAGGGCGTGCCGTTGGCCAAGATGCTCATGGTCAACCCCGACCTCGCCTACCTGCACGAGGTGCAGGCCGCGATGCCGCCTGAGCTGTACGCGGGCTCCACGACCACCTTCTCGTCGGGCCGCTACCTGGAGTTCAACCCCGTGGGCGTGAGCAAGGCGGCGGGCGTGCGCGCGTTGGCCGAACACTTGGGCGTGCCCATGGACGAGGTCATCTGCTGCGGCGATGCGGCCAACGATGCCGACATGCTCGAGGCTGCGGGCTTGGGTGTGGTGGTGTCCAACGCGACGCCCGACGTGGTTGCGATCGCTGACTATCAGGCGCAGGCCAGCTGTTCGGACGGCATCCTGGCGGAGGTGCTGGAGCGCTTCCTGGAGCCGCGGGCGTAAGGGCGCGCGACGGCCCGACTGCGCTACCATGGCAGGGCACGCAGTCCGTCGGAAGGTCCCCCATGATCGAGATTACCCATGCCATCCTGCACGCCTTTGACTTCGACACCGGCTCCAAGTCGCTCAGCGACCGCGAGCTGGACCTGGGCGAGCGGCCCACACGTAGCTACGTGCAGCGCCTCTGCCGCAAGGCACTCACCAGCGCCGAGGCACGGCACGGCGAGTTCGAGGAGGGTTCGGAGTTCGCCGTGCGCCTGGGCGACTACTTCCGCAACGGGGACTTCGTGGGGATGTCGCAGGAGGTCGCGGTTTTCTTTTGGGAGCAGCTGCGCCTGTGCGAAGACGTGGGTCCGGTGGACCTGCTCGTCGCGGACTTCGCCGAGACCGACTCGCTCAAGGAACGCGCCCAGGCAGCGGGGACGCAGGTGGGAGACGCGTTCGCCGAAGCTGCCGACGCGGACGATGCGGCGTTCGAGGCCGAGCCGCAGCGCCATTTCGGCGTGATGCTCCTGCCGCGCAAGCAGTCCTTCGTCCACGACCTGCGCGACTTTGGCGACGAGGCGGTCAACGAGCTCGTGCGCACCGACGCGACGCTTCCCAACCCCACGCAAAAGATCGACTCGTACCTGGTGGTGGACGACGGGAGCATGGCGATCTCGTTTGCCGACAAGGAGCGTGCGGTGGCCGGGCAGGACAAGCAGATCATCCCCGAGCTGCTGCTGCGCTGCACCACACGCCCGTCGACCAAGGAGGTCATCGACACGGTCACCACGATCGTGGAGGACGTGGCCGAGGAGTACGGCATGACGCCGGCGGTAGTGGTCGCGCAGGCCAAGGCCTACGTGTCGGACCATGCGTCGCGCCACGAGCGGATCGCGCCGGCCGAGGTGGCTGAGCATGTGTTTGCCGAGCGCCCCGACCAGCGGGAGAGCTTCGAACGCCATGCGCGCGAGGAGCGCTTGCCCGAACAGGTGCCAGTGCGTCGTGGCGTGGCCAACCGCATCGCCAAGAAGCACCACATCCGCACCGACACGGGCATCGAGATCTCGTTCCCGTCGGAGTTCGCGCGCGACGACGAGCACATGGAGTTCCACACCGACGCCGACGGGCGCATCACCATCACGCTCAAGAACATCGGCCACATCGAGAACCGCTAGCGCGGCTCGCTCGGAGGGCTATGACATCACGCCGTTGGCCCAGGCACGCAGGGTCGACGCCGCGACGCCTCCGTTGAAGAGGCGACCAGGCTTCCAGGTCGCCTGCGGGAAGCGCGCGGGCAGCTCGTCCTCAGGCTTGGTGAGGCCGGAGCCGCCACTTGTGGCGAATAGCGCCACTGTCTTGCCCGTAAGGTCGTAGCTTTCCAGGAAGGTCTCCACAATGCGCGGCGCGGTGTACCACCAGATGGGGAAGCCCAGGAAGAGGGTGTCGTAGCTGTCCCAGTCACGCACCTCCTCGGCGATGGCAGGGCGGCAGGAGGGGTCGGCATGCTCTCGGTTGCAGCGCGAGTCGGGGTTGCGCCAGTCGAGGTCGGTGCTGCTGTACTCATCTTCGGGGACGATCTCGAACAGGTCGGCGCCGATGGCGTCGGCAAGCTCCTCTGCCACGTGGGCCGTGTTGCCACGGAGAGTTGAGAAGTACGCAACGAGTGCCTTGTGTGCCATGGTTCCTCCTCCAGGTGCGGTGCGTTAGCGGCTTTCTCTCTAAGACAAGTATGCCACCCTCAAGTTGAACTTGAAGGTGGCACATTTGGAGAGAAGGCTGCCATCCTCGCTAGATGTTGCCGAAGAGCCAGTCCTTGGCGATGCCGAAGCATTCGCGGAACACGTTGTTGGGCAGGTAGAAGG
>CACXFF010000021.1 GCA_902766805.1 uncultured Coriobacteriaceae bacterium
ATTGAATGCCCGTCGTACCGATAGGTATTCGCGGATCTGCATCTACGTGTTCCTCACATTCTCACGCTTCCACCCAAGAGCGAGAAGGCCTTTGATTGGTAAATCCTACCGAATCATTCTGTCATAACTATATCCCAAGGGTTAATTAAGGTCCGAAATCGTCAAAAAAAACGCCCCGCACGACATGCGGGGCGCTTGTAGCGACGGGAACTGTCCCGGAGAGCTTACATTTGCTCGGGAGCAGAGACGCCGATGAGACGCAGGTTGAGCGCCAGCACGCGACGGACGGCGTCACAGGCGGCCAGACGGGCACGCGACAGCTCGTGGTCGACGGGACGGCCCTCGCTCGGCAGCACCTGGCAGTGCTGGTAGAAGCTGTGGTAGTCGCTGGCAAGCTCCTCCACGTAGTGGGTGATGCGGAACGGCGCACGGTCGCGCGCGCAGCTCGCGATGAGGTCCGGCATCTCGGAAAGCTTGCGGGCGAGCTGCAGCTCGGACTCCTCGGTGAGCAGCGACAGATCGTAGTCGTCACCGCCCACGGCCTTGTCGGCCACGGCGTCCATGCCCATCGCGGCGGCCTGCTCGGCATCGACGCCGGCAGCACGACGCAGGATCGAGCAGATGCGCGCGTGCGCGTACTGCACGTAGTACACCGGGTTGGAGTTGTCCTGCTTCTTCACGGCCTCGATGTCGAAGTCGATCGTCTGGTTCGACGAACGCGAGATGAGGGTGTAGCGCGTGGCGTCCACGCCGGCCTCGTCGATGAGCTCCGAGAAGGTGATCATCGTGCCCTTGCGCTTGGACATGCGCACGGGCTCGCCGTTGCGCAGCAGGTTGACGAACTGGCCGAGCAGGATCTCGTACTTGCCCGGGTAGCCCATGGCGTCGGCCACGGACTGGACGCGCTTGATGTAGCCGTGGTGGTCGGCACCCCAGATGTTGATCTCGTAGTCGACGATCTCGAACTTCTTCCAGCAGTAGGCCACGTCGGACGCGAAATACGTGTACTCGCCGTTGGACTTGATGAGCACGCGGTCCTTGTCGTCGCCGAAGTCCGTGGACTTGAACCACAGCGCGCCGTCCTCGGTGCGGTAGAGCAGGCCCTTGTCCTCGAGCATCTTGAAGGTCTTGTCGATGTAGGAGACGCCGTCCTCGTCGGGCACGTAGAAGCTGCGCTCCGAACGCCACTCGTCGAAGTCACAGCGCACGCGGTGGCAGGTGTCCTTGATCTGCTGGAGCATGTCCTGGTAGGCGCGCTCACGGAACTCGGGCACCATGTCGTCGTGCGCGACGCCAACCCACTTGTCGCCGTCGGCCTCATAGAAGCGCTTGGCGATGTCGATCACGTAGTCGCCGCCGTAGGAGTTGCCGCCCAGGGCCTCGTTGAAGGCATCCATGTAGGGGTGCAGCTCCGGGTGCTCGTCGTACTCGTCGTCCACGTAGGCGTTGCGGTCGGCCTGGAGCTGGTCATAGGCCTCGTCAAGCGACTTGCCCTCGGCGATGAGCTCGCACAGCTGCAGGTAGCGCTTGGCAACGGACTCGCCAAAGACGTCCATCTGGCTGCCGTGGTCGTTGATGTAGTACTCGCGCTGGACCTGGAAATTGGCGTGGTCGAGCACGTTGCACAGCGAGTCGCCGATCGCGGCCCAACGGCCGTGGCCCACGTGCAGCGGGCCCGTGGGGTTGGCCGAGATGAACTCCACCTGCGTGGACAGGCCGTGGCCCACGTCCACCTTGCCGTAGTCCTCGCCCTGCTCGCGCACGGTGCGGAACACCTCGTTGTTGGCGGCGGCAGACAGGTAGAAGTTCACGAAGCCAGGACCCGCGACCTCGACCTTGCTGATGCCCTCGCCCGAGGGGATGTGGGCGGCCAGCGCCTCGGCAATAGCCTTGGGCGCCATGTGGGCCAGCTTGGCGGAACGCAGCGCGACGGTGGAGGTCCACTCGCCGTGGGAGGTGTCTGCCGGTCGCTCGATGCCGGTGTCACCAACCTCAAAGGCAGGCAGATCACCTGCTTCCTGCGCAGCCGCAATGGCTTGCCTTACGAGCTGATCAATCTTTTCCGGAGACATGCGCAAATCCTCCTTGCGTTCACGCTGCGTCGGCCCCCCTTTGGACCCGAAACCCTGCACAGCAGTCGTTAAGTATGACACAGATGGCCCGATACGACGGAGCAAAATGGACGACGTCACACAAGATGCTTCTCCGCGAACGGAGGGACGAGGCCGTTCGCAGGCGCCTGCCTACCGAGCACCGAGCGCCGCAGGCACCAAAAAAGCCCCCGCGGGTTCGCGAGGGCTCTCGAAAAACTGGGGACGTTGGCTTAGCGCTGCACGCGCTCGTGGCGGGCAAGGCGCTCGCGCACCGCGGCCAGCCCTGGCTCCAGGCCCACCGGGTAGGCCTGCGGGTTGAGGAAGCGCAGGTAGGCGGGGTCCATCACCATGAGGGAGTCGTGGCAGCGCTTGCGGGCGACCTCGATGGGCTCGGGCTCGCCGACCGCGTGGCCATCCTCGACCACCGGCTGCAGCAGCTCGATGCTCTTGTGACCGGAGAAGTCGTAGGTGACCATGGGGTCGGTCACGTCCACGGCCTTGGCGCTGCCGGTGTCATAGCTGTCGTCCACGATCTGGTCGCCAATGGGGCTGCCCGACTCGTCCAGGAAGCGCACCACACGCTGAATGCCGGGGATCGTGCGCTTGTAGGCCATCTCGGAGAGCTTCATCGCGGGGGTCCACGCCTCTTCGCTCGTCGCACGGCTCGCGGAGAGCTTGTACACGCCGCCGAGCGAAGGCTGCGGGTCGCAGGTCGCCAGCTTGGTGCCGACGCCGAAAGAGTCCACCGGCGCACCCTGCGCGTAGAGCGACTGGATGGTGTACTCGTCCAGGTCGTTGGAGGCGGTGATCTTCACATAGTCCAGACCGGCCTCGTCCAGCATCTGGCGGCTCATCTTGGAGAGCTTGGCCAAGTCGCCCGAGTCGATGCGGATGGCGGCCAAGCGCTCGCCCGCGGCCTCCATCTCGTGGCCCACGATGATCGCGTTTTCCACGCCTTGGCGCACGTCATAGGTGTCCACGAGCAGGCAGCAGTTCTTGGGGCTGGACTTGGCGAAGGCGCGGAAGGCGTCGAGCTCGCTGGGGAACGCCATGACCCAGCTGTGCGCGTGCGTGCCAAAGACGGGGATGTTGTAAATCTTGCCCGCAAGGCAGTTGGACGTGGACGCCGCTCCGGCGATATAGCTCGCGCGCGCCACGGCCAGGCCGCCGTCGGGTCCCTGGGCACGGCGCAGGCCAAAGTCGCTCACGGGGTGCCCCTGGGCCGAGCGAATCACGCGCGCGGTCTTGGTGGCCACCAGGGTCTGGAAGTTGACGAGGTTGAGCAGCGCCGTCTCGACCAGCTGACAGTCCACCAGCGGGCCGATGACGCGCACGAGCGGCTCGCGCGGGAAGACCGGCATGCCCTCGGGCACCGCGCTGATGTCCAGGCGCGCACGGAAGCCGCGCAGGTAGTCGATGAAGGCGGGGGTGAACAGGCTGCCGCCGCCCGGGGCGCGCAGACCGGCAAGGTAGTCGCAGGCGTCGTCGGTGAAGACGAAGTTCTCCACCAGGTCGGCGATCTGGCCCGTGCCGCAGGCCACGGCATAGCCCCCGTCAAAGGGATTGTCGCGGAAGAACACGTTGAAGCACGCCTCGTTGTCCATGAGGCCGGCCTCGAAGAAGCCCTGCGCCATGGTGAGCTCGTACAGGTCGGTGTTGAGCGCGATGTCGGTAGGTACGGTTACGTCGGTGAGGGACATGATGGGACCTTTCTTCGGAAATCTCAGCCGGAATAGCGCACGACGTAGAACACTGCGATGGCGAACACGATGGCAAGGCCAGCGATGAGCAGCTTCTGGCCCAAGGGCATGGCAAGGTCGTCATCGTCGTCAACAGCTTGGGGGCGCGCCGAAGGGGACGGAGCGGGCGCCTCGGACGGAGCGGGCTGGGGCGCCTCGGACGCCTGCGCTTGGGCGCGCAGGGCCTCGAGCTCGGCGCGCTCTGCCGCCGCACGACGCTCTTCCTCGCGCCGGGCCTTCTCGGCGCGCAGGGCCTCGAGCTCGGCGCGCTCGTCGGGCGTCAGTGGTGCTGTACTGTCTGCCATGGGTGCCTCCCCCTGGTCGCATGGCGTCCATTGTAGCGCGACACCCCCAAACGCTGGACGGCGAACTTGTACCAGG
>CACXFF010000022.1 GCA_902766805.1 uncultured Coriobacteriaceae bacterium
CAGGCAGATGACCACGGTGGGGATGAAGGAGAATGCGATGTGGCTGATCCAGGGCAGGACGAAGTCCACCATCGGGATGGTCTTCTTGATGGTCTCCCACTTGCCGCCGTCCATGGCCTTCCAGCCGATGCCCTGCCACACGAGGTTGAGGGTCGCGGTGCCGTAGAACAGGACGGTGCCGAGGGTACCGACGGCAGCGCCGAGCGACGCGGCCAAGCCGGAGGCTGCCTCGGAGTTGGGGTCGAGGCCCTGGGCACGAATGGCCAGGATGGCCAGCGGGATGCCGATGTAGGTCACGGCACGCACGTCAGCGGAGACGGTGCCGCCGGGGGTGACCAGCGCGATGTAGACGAGCTGGATGGCAGCGCCCACGATGATGCCGGTCTGGATGTCGCCCAGGATCAGGCCGACGACCAGGCCGCCGACGAGGGGACGGCCCAGGGTGTAGTTACCGATGGTGGTACCGCCCATGCCCGGCAGGGACGCCAGGCACGCGAACAGGCCGAGCAGGATGGCCTGGAACATAGAGATTCCCATGGTTGGGTCCTCCTTACTTCACATCAAACTGGTTGCGGAACTTGGGACACTCGCCGATGGAGGCCTCCTTGATGAGGGCGAACTCCACGGTGTAGCCAGCCTTGGTCATGTCCTCGAAGGCCTGGGCCTCCTCGGCGGTGATGGACTGGTTGTTGCCCAGCTTCACCGTGCCGGGACGGTCGTTGCAGGGGCCAACGATGACGCGCTTGACGTCGGACGGCTTGAACCCGAAGTCCACGAGGATCTCACGCATGTCGAGCGGGTTCTTGGTGATCAGGAAGTACTTGGTCTTGCTGGCGAGCACCTTCTCGGCGCTCTCCTTGAAGTGCTCCATGGTCCAGACAAAAATCTTCTTGTCAGGAGCGGCGCCCTTGTAGGCGGCCTTGAGCACGGGGTTGCTCGCTGCGACGTCGTTCACGGCGATGATGCCGTCGCAGGGATACTCCAGGCTCCAACGGGTCACCGTCTGGCCGTGGATCATGCGGTCGTCGATGCGCACAAACGAAATCATGGTTACTTTCCTTCCCCTTAGAGCTCTTCGTCTTCGTCGTCGTCAATGGCGAGGTCCACCGCACGCACGCCATCTTTGCCCATGACGAGCAGCTGCTCCACAGACGTGGCGTCCACGCCCTCATCCAGCAGCTCGAGGGCAGCGATGGCCATGGGCAGGTTCATGCCGCCCAATGCGACGGTGTTGGCCAGCAGCCCGCGCTCGGCAATGACGTTGAGGGCGTTCGTGAGCGGGGAGCCCCCCACGATGTCACCCAGGACGATGAGCGCGTCGTCGTCATCGACGGGCTCCAGGACCTCCTGCAGCGCCGCGACGTACTCGTCGGCAGACACACCGTCCTCCATCGAGTGGCTCAGCACATCGGGACGATCGCCCAGAAGCATGCGCAGGACGCTGTGCAGCCCTGGTGCCATCGTGCCGTGGCTCACCAAAAGCAAATAGTTCATAGGCACTTCCCTTCCGCCCCGTCTGACGGGGCACCCTTTCCAAGCAGCGGAGAGCTGCTGGCGCTCCCCCCCCCAAGGCCGCCAACGACGTCTCTCCCGCCGCCTTCCATGGTGAAATTATGGAGTTGGGGCATGTGCAATGATACAAACTGTGTTACGGTTTCTTTCAGATTTGAGTAAGTCTGGGACGGGGCACGCACCCTGCAGTGCCACCTCTAGGAGGCAACGGCATGGAACACGAGCTCAAGACGTTGGCCGAACGCACCTTGCTCACCGAGCGCGAGCTCCTCGACGCTATCAACTACTTCAACGAGGGCATCGAGGAGAACATCCAGTCGGAGATCGTGCGCTATTCGTCACGTATGTATTTCGTCACGGTGCGCACCGACGTGATGGCACGCGAGATCGCCGAGCAGTACGAGGGCTTCTCGTCGTTCATCTCTCAGGGCGACACGCACGGCCTGCTCAAGTTCATGCGTACCGACATGCCCCTGCTCGAGCTCCGCGCCTCTGACGACCCACTGCTGCAGGGCCGCTCGGCCGTCTCGTTCCTCGCCGACACCTGCGCCAACGCGGCGCGGTCGGGCGGTCTGCCCATCGCGCGTTGCTACGCCATCGTGCAGAACTACCTGGCGCTCGCCAACGAGACGAGCAACGAGGAGCTCGTGCACTACCTCATGATGCCGATGATGCTCGAGCTGGCCAAAGCCGTAAGCTTGGAGGGCAACGCCTACAACCGCCCCCTCTCTTGGCAGGCGATGACCTATGTGCGCAGTCACCTGAACGAGGATCTGGGCGGCGACGTGGTGTCCGACGCCCTCGGCGTCAGCCGCAAGACGCTGTGCACGCGCTTCAAGAAGGAGACGGGCGAGACCTTCTCAACCTACGTGCGCCATGTCCGCGTGGAGCGTGCGCGACGCCTTCTGGACACCTCCGAGCTCAGCATCTCGCAGGTCGCCTACAACACCGGCTTCTCCTCTCAGAGCCACCTGCAAACCGTCTTCAAAGCCGAAACGGGCTTCACCCCGCGCGAGTGGCGCCTGCGTGAGATCAACGAAATCTAGCGGCCTTGCCACGACAGCCGAGTGGCCCAAGCGGCAGCGCCATGGTACGTAGAAGCCAAAGGCTCTGAGGTAACAACGCCTGGTCTTGGCAACACGGCCGGAACGGGAACGGATTGGGAGAGTTGAGGACACTACAGTGGCCCCAAGTCTCAGGACGGGCACCGTTTCGCGGAGCTCGGGAGAGTTGGGGACACCACAGTGGCCCCAAGTCTTCGGAAGGCCGGCGTCCACGGCCCTTTGGGAGAGTTGGGGACACTACAGTGGCCCCAACTAGCGGAAACCCATGAGA
>CACXFF010000023.1 GCA_902766805.1 uncultured Coriobacteriaceae bacterium
CTCGACGACCTCGACCATGGGCTTGTACCAGGCCTCGCCCCTCGTCATGCCCGAGAAGCCCTCGGCCTGCGAGCCCTTGAACTTCTCGACGTACGCCTCGAGCTCGGCGGGGGTCAGGCCCGCATACGCGACGGCGCCGGCCTGTGCCTGACGCGTGCTCATGCCACTGGGCTTCTCGCCCCAGGCGGAATCCACGATCTCGTGCGCCACGGCCGCGATGTCTTCGGGCGCCTTGTAGTTGGGGTTGTTCAGGGCATAGTCGGCAAACACCATGTACTCGAAGCACCAGGGATAGGTCTCGCACATGAGGGTGCCATCCAGGTCGAAGACCGCGATGCGGTCCTCGGGCGGGATGTAGCCCGAGCTCTTCTCATCGGTCGCGGCCGTGACGAAATCGGTGAGCTTCTTCAGCGACTGGCTACCCTCGGTCCAATCGGACAGCTGGACCTGGGCCGTCGAAGCAGCCTGCGTGGCCGCTTGGGTGGTGGCTGCCTGGGTCTGCGCCGACCCCGCGGGGGCGTTCGCAGCGCAGCCAGCGCCCGCCAACGCCAAGACCAGCGAGGACGCAAGCGCCCAGTTCCTTATCGTTCCTTTGCCCTTGCGCGCGTGGTCCGTAACCTTCATGCGCCCTCCTTCATGCTCGTGACTTTGCTAACAGCGCCCATGATGGCACATTTCTCTCTCACACAAGTCTGCCACCCTCAAGTCGAGGTTGAGGGTGGCAGACTTGTGTGAGAGAGATGTGCCAGCCATAAGCACAGGTTATGGCTAAACGAAGAAAGCGGCATTGTTCTATGGCGTACGGCAGCCGTATAGTGGAGACAAGATCAAAGGGCGTTGCTTCGCCCCTGCCGACAGGAGGCCCCGTATGGCTTACACCGCACAGCTCACGTCCGCCGCGTCCGACCTGCACGAGCGCATGTTCCCGGGCTACGTCTCGGACTACCTGCGCACCGACCCCGAGCTCATCGAGCGCTTTGACAACTTCGCCTTTGACGAGGTCATCGCCGGGACGCCCGAGCTCGACGAGCGCACGCGCTTCATGTGCTGGCTGGCCACCCTGCTGGGCTGCCAGGGCGTGGACGAGTTCCGCGGCATGGCGTCCGCCGCGCTCAACGTCGGCCTGGAGCCCGTTGCCCTCAAGGAGATCGTGTACCAAGCCGTGGACTACCTCGGGATGGGCCGCGTCTTCCCCTTCCTCGCCGTGACGAACGAGGTGCTCGAAGCCCACGGCGTGGCACTGCCGCTGCCCGAGCAGGCCACGACCACGCCCGACCACGAGAGCCGCAAGGCCGGAGGCGAGCAGGCGCAGGTCGCAGCCTTTGGCGAGCACATGCACGGCTTCCACGACGCGGGCACCGGTTCGCGCAAGCTGATCAACCAGTGGCTCGTGCGCAACTGCTTCGGCGACTTCTACACCCGCAACGGCCTCACGATGGCGGAGCGCGAGCTCATGACCTTCTGCTACCTGGCGGCACAGGGCGGCTGCGAGGCCCAGCTCAAGGCGCACGCGGGCGGCAACCTGCACTGCGGCACCTCGCTGGAGACGCTCGTCGCCGTGGTGAGCTCCAACCTGCCCTTCATCGGCTACCCACGCACGCTCAACGCGCTGTCCGTGCTCGACGAAGTGGCCGCCGCGCAGCAATAGGCGACGCAGACAGCCGAGCAGAACACGGCCATGCGGGCCCGGGATAAGGAACCATCCTCTACCCGGGCCTGATAGTGCTAAATGGATTGATGTCGCAGAACCATCAACAGGGCTTTTGCGTCGCGAGGGAGATCCGTTTAGTACTAGCTAAAATAGTAAGAACAGAATGGATTGCTCCCTCAGTGCAAAGGCCCAGATAGCAAGGGCATCAGGCCAATCCATTTAGTACTAGCGGCCCTCTATCCGACCGACCCATACGCCACACTCCCCCCGACCGGCTGGACAAGGAGGCGCAGCATGGCCTTTTCCCCGCAGACGCCCAAAGACCGCGCTCGCGCGGAGCTCGTGCGCGCGATAGAGGCGCTCGGCTATCCCGGTGAGTTCGGCGAGGTGCTCGCGGGCGAGCTTGGCGGCGAGAAGAGCATGCAACGCATGACGGCCTACCTGCGTCAAGCCCACCCCACGAGCCCCGAGCAGATCGTGGACGAGATGCTCGCCATCGTTGAGCAGCGCCAACGCTGGGCGCAACAGCATGCGAGCCAGCATGCCAACGACGCGATCACCGCCTTTTACAACCGCCCACGCGAGGACTGAGCCGACGAACTGGCACCAGACACGGGTTCACCACGCGGTTTCGGGCACGCGCATCCTATGATGCACATGACAACACAAGCATGACACGGGAGGCACCCATGGCAGACCGCATCCTCAACATCGGCTTCATCGGCAACGGCAAAGGCACGAACCGCTACCACGCACCCTTCTCGCTGGCGTTGCCCGACAAGTTCCGCGTCAGGACGATCCAGGCCCGCCACATCGACCACAGCGTGTGGCCCGCGATCCCCGGCGTCAGGTACACGACCGACCGGGACGAGCTGCTCGCCGACCCCGCCATCGACATCGTGGAGATCTCCACTCCTCACCACACGCACTACGAGCTGACCAAGGCGGCGCTCGAGGCTGGCAAGCACGTGGTCTGTGACAAGGCCTTCGTGGAGACGGCCGCCCAGGCGCAGGAGCTCTTCGACCTCGCAGCCAGCAAGGGCGTGACGGTGCAGTGCTACCAGAACCGTCGCTTCGACTCCGACCTGGTAACCGCGCAGCAGGTGATGGCCTCGGGCAAGCTGGGCCAGGTCTTCGAGGTCGTGACCCACTACGACTACTGGCGCGAGGAGTACCTCCGCTACGCGCAGGAGGGCCGCTACGACCGGCTGTCAGGCATCTGTTACGGCCACGCGTGCCACAGCGTGGACCAGCTCATCAGTTGGTTCGGCATCCCCGACCGCTGGCAGGTGGAGACGCGCCAGCTCTTTGGGCCGGGCCACCCCGAGACCTGCTACGACTTCGACCTGTACTACGACGAACTGGGGATCAAGGCCACGGCGGCGTCCACGTACCACATGGCCATCCAGCGCCCGAGCTTCGAGCTGTACGGCACGCGCGGCACGTTCGTGAAGGTGGACAAAGACCAGCAGGAGCGCGACCTCAAGCACTTCTACCTGCCTGCCGGGCACGCAGATTTCGGCCTGGACACACCCGACCAATGGGGCACGCTGCGCTGGTACGACGACGAGGGCACCATGCACCAAGAACGCGTGGAGACCGTGCGTAGCAGCTACTGCGGCTTCTACGAGGCGCTCTACGAGACGGTCGCCCACGGCGCCGAGCAGCTCGTGAAGCCCGAGGAGACCATCGCGCAGCTGCGCATCCTGGAGCAGGCCACGGCCGAGCTGCGCTAAGGGCTTCAGGGCTGCGCGGCCAGGGCGCCCTCCCGCAAGGCGCCCGGAGCGCTACAGCACGGACATCGGCGGACTGACCGGACGCTAAGGAAAGGAACCCAAGCATGAAACTCGGAATCGTCGGCACGGGCATGATCGTGCGTTGCATCGGACCCCACCTCGCCTCGTGGGACATCGAGGTGACGGCGGTGGCGGGCACCCCGCGCAGCGCTGACGCGGTCGATGAGCTGGCCGACGCCTGGTGTGCAAAGGGACGCTACACCGACTACCACGACCTCGTGGCCGACCCAGACGTGGACACCGTCTACGTGGCCGTACCCAACTTCCTGCATTACGCCGTGAGCGAGGCGGCGCTGCGTGCCGGCAAGGACGTGATCTGCGAGAAGCCGCTGGCCTCCAACGAGCGTGAGGCTGCCGAGCTGGCGGCGCTAGCCCGCGAGGAGGGACGTCTGCTGTGGGAGGCCGTGGTCACCACGCGCCAGCCCAATTTCGCGCTCATCCGTGACGAGCTGCTGCCCCGCATCGGCAGCGTGAAGGTCGCCACCGTGAACTACAGCCAGTACTCCAGCCGCTACGACGCCTTCCGCGCCGGCGAGGTGTTGCCCGCCTTCGACCCGGCCAAAGCGGGCGGGGCGATCATGGACCTCGGCCTCTACACCCTCACCTTCACCATCGGCCTCTTCGGCGAGCCGACCGAGGCGCGCTATCGCGCCAACATCGAGCGCGGCATCGACACGAGCGGCGTGATCGAGCTCGACTACGACGGCTTCACCGCGGTCAACGTGTGCGCCAAAGACTGCGGCGCGCCGTGCTACGCCATCATCCAGGGCACGGACGGCTACATCCGCGTGGACTCCCAGCCCAATCAGTGCGGCGCCGTGACCCTGCACCTCAACGATGGCAGAGAGGAGCACTACGACCGCAGTCTGCCCGTGATGTGGGAAGGAGAGTTCCGCACGTTCCTCGCCCAACAACAGACGGGCGCATACGACGAATGCTACCGTCAGCTCGACGAGAGCCTCGCCGTGAGCCGCGTGCAGAACAGCGTGCGCCGCGCCGCGGGCGTGCTCTTCCCGTCCGACGAGCGCTAGCCCACAGCGCGATACGCCTCCGCATGCCGAGGGTGACGAGCTTGTGCCTGACACAAGCTCGTCACCCTCAGTGCCAAAAATAGGGCTCTGGGCTCGTCCGCCACAGCAGGATGGCGTCGCGGCCGCAACGCGCGTGCAGACTGTAGGAGATGGACGCGGGGTCGTCGAGCACCGCGCGACTCACCAGCCGGTTGTGGCTGAACGGAGCGTCCACCCAAGAGACGCCGGCGGCGGGCAGCGCGAAGGACTCGGGCGGGTACGGTTCGTAGTACGGATCAAAGATCCGCACGTAGTCGCCCTCGAGCCCCGTCATGAGCACGTAGTGGTCCACGCCCACGGAGCAGCCGCACACCGCCACCGCTCCGGCCGCCAAGCCTCGCGCGAGCGGCGCCGAACGCGACAGGCTCACCTCGTCGTCCAGCAAAGCCTGCGCGCGCACCGGCATACCCGCACGGCTCAGGTAGTCGTTGCACCATGCGGCCATGAAGGCCAAGGCAGGGCCCGACGTGCCGCGGTAGTAGGAGCGCAGCCCTAGGTTGCAGTCGCCCGTCACGCGCGCGATGTAATCGACGAGCTGGGGCGCTATCTCCTCGCGCTCGAAGAGGTACAGGAAGGCGTTGGTGAGTGAGGTCTTGCCGCAATCGGCTTCGGTCGCCTGGTAACGCAGAGGTGTCTTCATCGGGACGCTCCTCTATCGGGTGCAGATGCCAGTGAAGGGACGTCTGCCAAGGCTAGGCGACGGGCGAATCCCAGCGCGGAGCCTTCGCCTGGAGGCAAATCTCCAGCGCTCGCAGGATGACCTCGTGGTCCTGGCCGTCATGCAGGCCGCTCACCGCGATGGTGGCGACCCA
>CACXFF010000024.1 GCA_902766805.1 uncultured Coriobacteriaceae bacterium
CAAGCGCGTCCCTGCCGTGCAGGGTGCCTTCCTTGTGCAGGTCACTCATCTCGTGCCTCCCTTAGGCCAGCGCGGCACACAGCTCGTCGCTACTCACCACACGCGCGTCGTAGATCCGCTCCAGGTACTGCTCGCCCTCGTCCTGCGTGCCGTAGAGGAAGGTGTAGGTGGCGTCGGCGGGCACCACCACGTCGTAGCAGCGGTAGTAGGCCCCGGCGGCCGTGTGGCGCACGCAGATGTTGGTGTCGCAGCCAATGATCACGACCGTGCGCACGCCCAGCTCGCGCAGCGTGATGTCGAGCGAGGTGTCGAAGAACGCGTCATAGCGGCGCTTGCGGATCACGTAGTCACCCTCGCGCGGCTCAAGGAAGGCGGCGGGCTCGGCACCCGGGGTGTCCGCCATGCCGTGCTCGCCCCAAAGCGCCAGCTCGTGGTCGATGCTGGGAAGGTGCGCGTCACAGGCGAACAGCACGGGTACCTTCGCGGCGCGGCACGCGTCCACCACCTGCTTGGCATGGGCACGATAGTGCTCCTCGGCAGGGGCGAGGTCGTTTCCGTAGACCGTGTCGCCGTCGGCACCCTGCAAGATGTCGACGACCAGCAGCGCGGTCGTGCTCTGATCGATGGTCATGGCACAGCTCCTTTCGCGGACGTCAGTGCTGCTAGTATACGTCTGTCGTGCAGCCAGGGAGCCAGCCGTCCGACGCGGCCACGCCGTCAACGCTCACCCCCGCACGTCCGTCTCAGGCCTGCGCGTCGAACTGGGAGCGGTAGAGCTCGGCGTAGAGCCCACCCGCAGCGAGCAGCTCATCGTGCGTGCCGCGCTCGCGGATGCCGCCGCCGTCCAGCACCAGGATGCAGTCGGCGTCGCGCACGGTGGAGAGGCGATGCGCGACCACCACGCTCGTGCGCCCGGAGATGAGCTCGTCGAAGGCGCGTGTGACCAGCGCCTCGGTGCGGGTGTCGATGGAGCTCGTGGCCTCGTCGAGCAGCAGGACGGGAGGGTCGGCAAGCATGACGCGCGCGATGCAGAGCAGCTGGCGCTGGCCCGCCGAGAGCGAGCCGCCGTCCTCGGACAGCACGGTGTCGTACCCCTGGGGCAGACGCTTGATGAAGCGGTCGGCGCGCGCGGCATGTGCCGCAGCCTCGATTTGGGCGCGCGTCGCGTCGGGACGGCCGTAGGCGATGTTGTCGGCCACCGTCCCCTGGAAGATCCAGCTCTCCTGCAACACCATGCCGAAGGCGCGGCGCAGGCTCGCGGTCCGCACCCGAGAGATGTCAACGTCGTCCAGGTAGATCGTGCCCTCGCGCGGGTCGTAGAAGCGCAGGAACAGGTTCATGATCGTGGTCTTGCCGGCGCCGGTGGGGCCCACGATCGCGATGCGCTGCCCCGGCTGCGCGCAGAAGCTTACCCCGTCCAGGACCGTCTGCCCCTCCACGTAGCCGAAGCTCACGTCGCGCACCTCGAGCTTGCCACGCGGCCGACCGAGCTCGAGGGCGTCCGGGGCGTCCGGCTCCACCTCGGGCGCGTCAAGCAGGGCGAAGAGCCTGCGTGCCGAGGCAAAGGCCGCCTGCAGCTGCGTGACCACGCCGGATATCTCGTTGAAGGGCTTCATGTACTGGTTGGCGTAGGACAGGAAGCTCTGCACCTGGCCCACCGTGAGCGGCGCGGGCCAACCGGTCGCCAGGCCCAGCACGCCCATGAGGGCCACCGCGGCGTAGGTGAGGTTGTTGACCACGCGCGTGCCGGGATTGGTCAGCGAACTCACGAACTGCGCGTGCTCGCCCGCCACGTAGAGCTCGGCATTCATCGCGTCGAACGCCTCCTGGGAGGCCTGCTCGCGGCCGAAGAGGCGCACGAGCGCCTGGTTGCCGACGCGCTCCTCCACAAACGCCGACAGCTCGCCCTGCAGCCGCTGCTGCTCGGCGAACGAGTCGCGCGAGAAGCGCGCGATGGCGCCCGCCGCAAGGATGGACAGCGGCGTGACCACGACGACCACCGCCGTGACCGCGACGGAGAGCGACAGCATGAAGCACAGCGTCCCGACGATGGTCACCACGCCCACCAGCAGCTGGTTCAGACCCTGCAACAGGCCGTCGCCCATCGCGTCCACGTCGGAGGACACGCGCGCCACCAAGTCGCCACGCGGATGCCCGTCGATGGTCGCCACCGTGAGGCGGTTGAGCTTGGCATAGGCCTCCACCCGCAGGTCACGCACCGTGCGGAAGGAAAGGCGGTTCGTGCCATAGCCCGAGAGCCACTGGCACAGGGAGGCCACCGCCACGACGGCCAACAGGCGCAGGGCGGTGGCGCCGAGCACCTCGAAGTCCACCCGTCCCGCGCCAACGCACACGTCGATGGCCTGTCCGATGAGGATGGGCACGTAGAGCTGGGCGACGACCGAGACGGCAGCCGCCACGAACGACACGAGCAGCCAGCCCGCATGAGGCGCGACGAAGCCCGCGATGCGCCGCAGCACCTCGCCCGTCGGCAGCTCGCGCGCGTCCAGGGCGGAACGCACGCGCTCGTCCACGCCGCTGGGACCCGCCGCGCTCGCGAGCGCAGAGCCGGTGCTGTAGGGGTTGCCCGCCATCAGCGCCCCCCTTCCAGCATGCACGCTTCTGGCAGGTCCACGTGCTGCGTCTCGCAGATCTCGCGGTACACCGCACAGCCGCGCGCCAGCTCGTCATGGCTGCCCAGGCCCATGACCTCGCCGCCCGACAGCACGCAGATGAGATCGGCCGCGCGGACGGAAGCGACGCGCTGCGAGACGATGACGGTGGCGTCGAGCCCGTCCATCTCCTGCAAGGCCGCACGCAGCCGGGCGTCCGTCGCGTAGTCCAGGGCAGAGGATGCGTCATCGAGCACGAGCACGCGCGGCTGGCGCACCAGGGCACGGGCGATGGTGAGGCGCTGGCGCTGCCCGCCCGAGAAGTTGCGTCCGTCGGCCTCGACCGGCGCGTCCAGCCCCTCGTCCAGCGCGCGCACGAAATCCGCAGCCTGCGCCCGCTCGAGGGCCTCCCACAGCTCCGCGTCGGTCGCGTCGTCGCGTCCCCACAGCAGGTTGGAACGCACGGTCCCGCGCACGAGCGCGACGCGCTGCGGCACGTAGCCCATGCAGCCCCGCAGCTGCGCGAGGTCCCAGGCGCGCACGTCCTGCCCCAGCACGCTCACGCTGCCTGCGCTCGCGTCGTAGCTGCGCGCAAACAGGGACGCCAGGGTGGACTTGCCCGAGCCCGTGCCGCCGATGATGCCCAGCCGGGCGCCGCACGGCACGGAGAGGCTCACGTGCTGCAGCGCGGGTGCGCCGCCTCCCGGGTAGGTGAAGCTCACGTCGCGCAGCTCGAGAGCGCATGCCGGGGCGGCAGGCAGCCCGGCCTGCGCGTCGGCGGCCGTGCGCACGCTCGGGACGGCGTTGAGCACCTCTGTCACGCGCCGCGCGCTCGCGCCGGCTCGCGTGTAGGTGATCACGAGGTTGGCCACGTAGCCGACCGCGACCAGTGCCTGGTTCATGTAGGTGACGAACGCCACGAGCTGCCCTTGCGTGAGATTGCCGGCGTACACGCGCCCGCCGCCCAACACCAGGATGGCGGCGATGCCGGCGTCGAGCACGAGCAGCGTGAGCGGGTTGAGCAGCGCCGAAAGCCTGCCCGCGCTCACGGAGACGTCGGCCTGTTCGGCGGCCGCCTGCTCGAAGCGCTGCTGTTCGTGCCCCTCGCGGACGAAGGCGCGCACCACGCGCGTGCCCGCAAGCCCTTCGCGCACGATCGCGCTCACGCGGTCGAGCTTCTCCTGCGCCACGCGGAAGTACGGCAGGCTCCTGCCCATGACCACCCAGAAGATGACGCCCACGACCGGCAGGCAGAGCAGGAAGACCAAGCCCAAGTGCCAGTCGATGAGCAGGGCCGACAGCACGCTCAGGACGGCGAGCACCGGCCAGCGTATGAGCATGCGGATGGTGAGCGCCACCGCAAGCTGCAGCTGATTGACGTCGGAGGTGATGCGCGTGATGAGGCTCGCGGTCCCGAAGGCGTCCACCTGCTCTTGTGACAGCTCGTTCACCTGGGCATAGAGCGCCGAACGCAGGTCGGTCCCGAAGCCTTGGGCCGTGAGCGCCGCGACCTTCTGGCAAGCCAGCGTGGAGAGGAAGCCCACGACGGCCATCGCGGCCAGCAGCCCGACGATCGACAGCAGCTCCGAGCTGTCCGCCCCCGCCACCGCGCGGTCGATCATGTGCGCCACGAGCAGCGGCGTCACGATCTCGAAGAGCACCTCCACGACCTTGGTGAGGGGGCCGATCACGAACCAGCGCCGGTAGGGCCGACAGAAGCGCCGCAGCATCTCAGACGACGTCACTATCCGATACCCAGCCTCTCTGAGAGCTCCAACCACTCGTCCTCGAGCGCCGCCTGCTCCGCCAGAGCCGCGTCGAGCAGCTCCTGAAGGGCCGTGAGCGCCGCGAAGTCGCTGGGGTTGGCAGCGGCCATCTGCGAACGGATGTCGTCGGGGGCGGCCGCGACCTTGTCCAAGCGCCGCTCTATGGCGTCGAAGCGCTTCTTGAGGTCACGACGCTCCTGGTTGGTGAGCTGCGCGGGCGCGTCTTGAGCGACAGGGTCCTGCGCCGCGGGGGCACTCGGCGCGGACGTCCTAGCGTAACGGGCCGCGCGTTGGGCGGACACCAGGCGCAGGTACTCGTCCACCCCTCCTGGCACGTGGCGCACATGCCCGTCAATCAGGGCGTACTGGTGGTCGGTCACGCGCTCCATCAGGTAGCGGTCGTGCGTGACCAGCAGCAGGGTACCCGGCCAGGTGTCCAGCAGGTCCTCAAGCACGGCGAGCATGTCGGTGTCCAGGTCGTTGCCCGGCTCGTCGAGCACGAGCACGTTGGGCTCGTCGAGCAGCACGCACAGGATCGCGAGGCGACGGCGCTGGCCGCCCGACAGGTCGCAGACGCGCGTGAGCAGCTCGCGCTTGTCGAAGCCCAGGCGTTCCAGGAGCTTGGCAGGCGTGGTCTCCTTGCCGTCGACCACCACGCTGCGCTTCACGGAGTTCAGCAGCTCCTGCACCGAGTAGCGCTCGTGGGCACGCAGCACGGTGAGGTCCTGGGAGAGCAGCCCGAACTTGACCGTCTTGCCAATCTTCACGTGGCCGCGCGTGGGCGCGAGCTTGCCCTGCATGAGCCCGAGCAGCGTGGACTTGCCCGCGCCGTTCTCGCCCAGGATGCCGTAGCGGTCGCCGGGGCCGATGATCCACTCGGGCACGTCCACCACGTCCGGGCCGCCCGGGTAGGCAAAGCCCACCTGCCTGAGCTCGATGACCTGCTTGCCGAGGCGCGAGACGGCCATGCGCTTGAGCTCGAGCTCGTTGCGCAGCTCGGGCACGTCGGCCACCAGGGCCTGGGCCTCGGCCACGCGGAACTTGGGCTTGGTCGAGCGGGCCTGCGCGCCGCGCGACAGCCAGGCGAGCTCGCGACGCAGCATGGTCTGGCGGCGCGCCTCGTCAACCTGCGCCTGGCGCTCGCGTTCGACGCGCTGCTGCACGTAGGCCGAGAAGCCACCCTCGAAGGGGTCCACGCGTCCGTC
>CACXFF010000025.1 GCA_902766805.1 uncultured Coriobacteriaceae bacterium
CGCTGCGTGATCTGGGTGGGCATGGACGTGCGCACGAGCGACGGCAAGCTGCTCGGCTACGTCAGTGACGTGCTCTTCGACGCGGAGCAGGGCACGGTGCGCGCGTTCAGCTGCACGGACGGAGGTGCCGCAAGCGCGCTGGTGGGCGACCGCCGCTTTGGCCCGGCCATGGTCAAAGGCCTGCGGGGCACCACGATGGTGGTGGACCCCGAGGTCGCGCACATGGAGTTCTCGGGTGGCTTGGCCGGACGCGCGGGCGCAGCGACGGCCCAGGCCAAGCAGAAAGCCGCCGAGCTGGGTGAGGCCGCGAGTGTCCAGGCAGCACGTGCGGGCAGGGCTGCCGGCGAGGCGGCCACCAAGGGCGGCCATGCCTTGGGCCGAGCCATTGGCCATGCCAAGGCGCAGGTGAGCACGGGCGCCGACGCTGCCAAGCTGCCGAGCGCCGAGTCGGCTGGCGACGCCGTGAGCAAGCAGCTGGGCCGTGCCCGGGGCATGTTCGCCGACTTCAAGCGCGAGTTCGACGAGGCGAGCAAGTAGCGACAAGCCGCACAAGCAAAACGACGCCCGCCAAGCTCGGTGCCTGGCGGGCGTCGTGCGTCATCGCTCTCGCAGCGTGCGTTATCCCAGCTCGGTGGGCCAGAGGGCGTCGGCAGGCATGCGCTGCGCGCAGGTCGCGACCTCGGCGGGGATGCTCGGGTCCGACGCGAGCAGCTCGGCAACCGACACGACCTCATAGCCCTCGCTCGTCAACCAGGAGAGGATGTCCGGCAGCGCGATGACGTCGTGGGTGCGGTCGCCGCCGCCGTCGTGCATCACGATGATGGAGCCGTTGGTGGTCTCGGCCTCGACCTTGGCGAGGATCTCGTCGGCGCTGTAGCGCTCGGAGTCGGCATGGACGTCGCCCTGGATGGCGACCGTCACGCTGCCATTGGTGGCCAACCATTGCGCAGGGGTCAGGGCCTGGCCCAAAGGCGCGCTGAAGCAGGAGCTCTCCATGCCCGTCGCGGCCATGAGCGCGGCGAAGCCTCCGCTGATCTCTCCCTGCAGCTGCTCGTTGGTGGCCTCGGCCAGGTTCAGGTCCGTCTGTCCGCAGCTGGCCACCTGCATGCCGGCGTCCACCACGCTCTTGGCCAGGTCGGCTTCCACCTCTACGTAGTCCCCCAGGGTGAAGAACGTGGCACGGGCGTTGTTGCGCTGCAGGATGTCGAGCAGGCGCGACGTGTAGTACGAGGGCCCGCTGTAGAAGGCGAGCGCCACGAGCTTCCTGCCGTCGGCGGGCACGGGGCTCACGTGCGCCACGATGCAGTCCTGCGCGGGCTGGACCACCACGTCGGCCGTCTCGCCCGAGGTGGTGCCATGGCGCGTCTCCATCCTGCCGGCACGGCCCCACTGCTTGAGGTAGCTCACCGTGCCGCCCTCGCCCTCCATCAGTAGGCGCGGCTGCGTGTTCGTGATCTCCGCCGTGTACTCCTCGCACACGTCGGCGCCCTGCTCGAAGGTGATCTGCTCGCTGCCCGAGAGGGTGATGCCGACCGCCTCGGACGGCCCGACCTCCTTGCCGTTGACCGTGGCCTTGAAGGCGTCGCCTTGGCCCTCGGCCAGCACGGTGCCGTTCACGGACACGAGGTTGCCGGGCGAGATGCCCCAGCGATCCGCATCGAACACCTGGCTGAGCGTGGAGTTGTGGCGGACGTTGGTGGGCATGCCGTTGATGATGACGGTGATGGTGCTCTGCGAGACGATCGCCCAGCCCACGGCGGCCACGACCGCCAACAGCACCAAACCGATGAGCACGTAGCGCAGGGTGTAGCTCTTGCCGCGCTGGACGCTGATGGGGTCGGCCGACACGAAGCCTTCGTTCACGCGACCGAACTGGTCGAACTTGACGCCTTCGGCCTGTTCGGCCCCGAGCGGGTCGTCGTAGGGCCGGCCAAAGACTTCCTCCAACGGCTCGGCGCCTGCCGTGGGCACGGTGTAGCCCGAGTAGTTGACGGCGTCGTGTACGCCGCTCACGCCAGCGTCGGGATCGATGACGAGGCCGGCGTTGGGGTCGATCGCCTCGTCCGCGGGGCTGGGGATCAGGCTGGGGTAGGGGCCAGGGCCGCGGTGGCCGCTGCGTACCACCTCGGAGTAGGAGGGGCCGGAGCCGCTAGCCCTCTGGGAGGACGAGAGCTCATAGTGGGAGGGGTCCCTGTAGGCCACGGTGTCTTGGGCACGCTGGCCACCCCACGAGGCCGTGCCGGCCTGCGGGACGTAGGGCTCGGCGTGGTCGACGGGGTCCATGATGAAGGGGCGTGTCTCGTTGGGGGCTGCCGGGGCGCTCGGTGCCATGGGCGTGCCTTCGGCGCTCGCGTGCTCGTCGGCCGGATCGTAAGGACGCCAGAACCTCTGCTCGTCGCCGGTGGGGTTTACGCCTGTGGTACGCACGTCCTGTTCTTGGCGCGGGGGCCTTTTGCGCGGCGTGGGCTTGTGGCGGCGACGGTTGGGCCTACTGGGGTTTTCGCCCCACGTAGATGAGGTATTGTTGGTCATTGAGCATCACCCAAAGAATGGCTGCGTTTGTGTGTCGGTATGGCTGCTTGGTTTGTGCGGTCATAGTGTAGCGCAAGTTTTGGCGGGCACACGGTGCCTGAGCGTGCAAACCGTGTTTCGTTTGCGAGACGTTTGCGAGACGCCGAAGGTGGGTCTGCGGCCGGTGCGCGCGGCCCCTTTTGGCCCGTTCCGCGCAGGGTTCCTCGGCACCGTCTCGGGCGCTTTCTGATAGGGTGCTGCGCAAGCGAGAGAAAGGCTTGGCCATGTACGACCCGCATGCAACCTGGACGCGTCTGCCGCTGGCGGGCGTCCCCAATGCGCGCGAGCTCGGCGGGTATCCCGTGCCGGGCGGCAGCACGCAGTTCCGGCGCTTCGTGCGCTCCGATTCGCTCAACCGGGCGACGGAGTCCGACCTGCGCTTCCTGTACGAATACGGCGTGCGCTCGGTCATCGACCTGCGCGATCCGCAGGAGGACGAGTACGCGCCCGACCCGTCGCTCGGACCCGACGTGGTCTGTTTCGGCTCATCCCTGCTGAACATCGACATCTCCGACATGGAGCGCATCGAGCGTGAGATCGCTGCGGGCACGCCCGACGCCGTGCAGTTCTATCGCATGATGCTGAACAACCGTCGCTCGCTCCGGGAGATCTTCACCTTCATCGCCGACGCGCCCGAAGGCACGGTGCTCTTCCACTGCACGGTGGGCAAGGACCGCACGGGCGTGATTTCGATGCTGCTCATGGACCTCGCCGGCTGCGACCTCTGGGACATCGTGGGCAACTACGTGCAGACCCGTGCCAATCTCATGCGTCACCCCCACCTGCTGGCGCGTTGGGCCGAGGTGCGGGACACGCCCCTGCAAGACCTCGTGGACTCGCCCGCGCGCACTATAGAGGCGACCTACGCGATGGTGCACGAGGGCGGCCGTAGCTGCGAGGACTTCCTGTTGGAATGCGGTGTGGACGCCGCGGCTCTCGCGCGCGTGCGCGCACGTTTGGTGGAGCCGTAGGGCCGGCGCGGGACCAGCTTGGCTGTTCATGACAACGCGAGCCGCGCTGGCGCCCCGTGTAACCAAACAGACGTGGCCTTTTTGGTTACACGGGGCATGGGCGGCCGCGGCTGATTGGGGACTCTTGGGTTTTCCGCGGGCGGTACTACCGCGTTGGGTGCTCAGCGTGGTACCGTAAGCAGAATACGTACCGTGGAGAGGAAGGCGGGGGCGGCATGGCAGAATCGCTGACTGTACGCAAGCAGGTCCTACGCCACAAAGCGCTCGCCGTACGTTCGTCGGCACATGACGCATCCGCCGCAGAGCAAGCCGAGCATCTCGCCCAGCTGCTCATCGAGCTGTTGGATGCCCACGTACAGGAGCTGGCCGAGGCCGCCGCGCGCCCCGCGTACCTCGCGGGCATGTACGACGAGCCGGCCCACCTCCCCATCCAAAAGACCGAGGGCGACCTGTGGCCTGCCCGTCCTATCAACGACGGCTCTCTGGCCGCGCAGCTGTCACCCACGCTCAGCGACGAGCAGGCCAGGCGCATCGCGCAGGACATTCAGGCCGAGCCGTGGCCAAACGTTCCCCCCGACGTTTTGGCATGGCTCAAGCGTCAGCGTGCCGCCGAGCAAGCGGCTGCGCTCGAGGCCGAAGCCGCGGCCGCCCGTGCCGCCGAGGAGCAACAAGACGCAGCTCAGCGCACCATTCGCGTCGCCGCCTACTCCGCCATCGGCTCGGAGATCTCCTTGGCGCCCTTTGCGCGCCTCGTGGGTCAGGGCCTTGCCGACGGTACGCGCGTCTTGCTCTACGTGCCCATTGTGTTGCATCCGCACCACATGGAGTTCGTTCCCGTGAGCGCGCAGGAGCTGGCCGACCCCGCGGCGTCGGGCCTTGACTTTTTGGTCGACCCGGTCCATCCAGCCAGGCGCCCTGCCGATCGACGCTTCGAACCGTGTGGCAACCTGGACTTCATCCTGGTGCCTGGCTTGGCGTTCGACGTGCTGGGCAACCGCCTGGGCTTCGGCGGGGGTTTCTACGACGCCTACCTCTCGATGTACCGCGCGCAGCTCAAATGGGCGGGGCAGGACATGGGCAGTTGGGCGCAGCCGCGTCCGAGCCATGAGCTGCGTGCCATCGGTGTGTGCTATCCCGAGCAGGTCGTGGAGTCGGGGGTCATTCCCATGGGCTACAACGACCAGATGGTGGACCTCGTGCTCACGGCGTCAGGCCTCGCCTCGGCATGACGCCCTAGCTCCCGAGCACGGTGTGTGGCGCCCGTCTCGTGCGGGCGCTTTGTTGTCCCGCGGCGGGTCCGGGTTGGGGCTTGGCGCGCGATGCTGGCCCGACGTACATGACCGACGTACAAGCCCGACGCACAAAAAAGGGAGAGCCGGGCGGCCCTCCCCTCCAGACGTGGCTATGCCAAGCGGCTGCTTAGAACTTGACCTGCGGGACCTCGCGCACGGAGGCGTCGGTGACCTCGAAGCCCTGCATGCGCTGGAAGCCGCCGAAGCCGGCGACCATGCTGCCCGGGAAGGTCTCGATGGCGGTGTTGTAGGTCATCACGCAGTCGTTGTAGCTCTGACGTGCGTAGCTGATCTTGTTCTCGGTGTCCTGCAGCTGACGCTGGAGCTCGACGAAGTTCTCGTTGGCCTGCAGCTGCGGATACGACTCGGCCACGGCGAACAGGTGGGTGAGCGCGCCAGAAAGCTGATTGGATGCGGCCATCTTCTCGGCCGGGCTGCCTGCGCTCTGCACGGCGGAGCGCATCTTGGTGACCTCGGAGAGGACCTCCTTCTCGTGCGCCGCGTAGCCCTTGACGGTCTCTACGAGGTTGGGGATGAGGTCGTTGCGGCGCTGCAGCTGCGTGTCGATGTTCTGCCAGGCGTTCTCGCAGCGGTTGCGCTTCGTGACGATGCCGTTGTACAGACTCACGCAGAGGATGACGAGCAGTACGACTACCACCAGCACAACAATAAGCCAGATGGGCATGGCTGCCTCCCTTCGGCGCCCCCCTTGGGCGCATTGACAGATATAAGGATACCCTTTGTGCGGCGCGAGATTCCCCACACAGAGGCCGAACGCGTCCAGAGAAGCGCTCGCCCGATCCGCAACCCAACTTGCGTGCGGTGTGCCTGCTTCGCTAAGATAGCGAGTTACGGAAGAGTGGCAGAGCGGTTGAATGCAACGGTCTTGAAAACCGTCGGGCCCCACCGGGTCTCGTGGGTTCGAATCCCACCTCTTCCGCGACGTAGTTCTTCCGTGGCACGCGGGAGCGTAGCGAGCGCGCGTGAATCCCACCTCTTCCGCCACGTAGTTCTTACAGGAGGGCATGTGACGCCCGAAGACGACATGCGCTTCATGCGCCTCGCGTTGGAAGAGGCGCAGCTCGCGGCCGACGAGGGCGAGGTGCCCATCGGCGCGGTGGTGGTGTGCGAGGGCGAAGTCGTCGCGCGCGCCCACAATCGGCGCGAGACCGACCATGACCCGTCGGCACATGCGGAGTTCGCGGCCATGGTCGCCGCAAGCCAAGCGTTGGAGCGTTGGCGCCTCACCGGCTGCACCGTCTATGTCACGTTGGAGCCCTGCCTCATGTGCGCGGGCCTCATGGTCAACGCGCGCGTGGATGCCTGCGTCTACGGAGCGCCCGACCCCAAAGGCGGCGCTTGCGGGACTCTCTACGACGTGAGCCACGACCCGCGCCTCAACCATGAGTTCGAGGTGCGTAGCGGCGTGTTGGCTGACGAGGCGGCCGCACAGCTCCGCGCCTTCTTCCGTGCCCGTCGCAAGGCCGCCAAGTCCTGAGCTCCGCTCCAGCACTATCTCGGATGTCCCCTGGCAGTTGACCAAAGCGCCGTCCGCGCTCGGTATCGTCCTAGTTGTCAGCCAAGCGAGGCGCCCGCGCGCCGCGACAGAAGGGACCGTGCCATGACCACCACCAACAACCTCACCGAGCTCGTGTTCATCGTCGACCGCAGCGGTTCGATGGGAGGCCTGGAGTCCGACACCATCGGCGGCCTCAACGCCACGTTGGAAAAGAACCGCAGCGCCGAGGGCGAGGCCATCGTCTCCATCGTGCTGTTCGACAACGTCTCTGAGGTCATCGTCGACCGCAAGGACATCCGCGAGGTCCAGCCCCTCACCGAGCGCGACTACAGCGTCCGTGGCTGCACGGCGCTGCTCGACGCCGTGGGTGACGCCATCCACTACACGGCCAAGGTGCAGGGCTACATGCCCGAAGGCCACAAGGCCGATCACGTGGTCTTTGCCATCATCACCGACGGCCTGGAAAACGCCTCCAACCACCGCAGCTACCCCGAGGTCAAGCGCCTGATCGAGGAAAAGACGGAGCAGGGTTGGGAGTTCCTGTTCCTCGGGGCCAACATCGACGCCGCAGCCGAGGCGGGACGCATGGGCATCCGTGCCGACCGTGCCGCCAACTACGTGGCCGACGGGGCGGGAAGCAGCTTGGCCTACGAGGCCATTGCCGACGCGCAGGTGGCGCTGCGCAACGAGGGTGCGATCAACGCGCGTTGGGCCGCCGCGCCCGCAGCCGACGCCGCCCAGCGCGCCCCGCAGCGCAAGAAGGGCTTCTTCCGCAGGTAGGCGATGGCCGCCCAGGCTGCTCTCGGCGAGAACAAGGCACGACCTCGGGGGCGAGGGTCGGAGCGAACCAGGAAGGCTCCGTCCCTCGCCCCTTCTCTGCTTATTCGGATCCGGGCTCGGGTGCCGCGTGCGACCCTGTTACCCTAGGGACGTCACACATCGCGTCCCGAAAGGCCCACCATGAAGCAGCTACGTCGCTTTCCCCAGGTCGTCGTC
>CACXFF010000026.1 GCA_902766805.1 uncultured Coriobacteriaceae bacterium
CGCGGACAGTCCCGCGGCCGTGGAGGAACTCTTCTATCGCGTGGTCAACCACGACCGGGTGTCGCGCGCGTGAGGCTGGCCCCCGGCGCCGCACGCGCGCGAGCGCCCGGCCCGGCGCTCGTGTGCTCTCGCTGGCGCCCTTGGGCTTGGGGCGTTTGCGTAGCTTCGCTGATGTGTGGCCGCTGGCTCGGGTACGGCTCGGGATTACGGCTAGAATGGCCCTGCAATCTCGAGGAAGGGTGCCCATGGGCTGGACCGAAAACCTACGCACGGCGTTTCGCCCCGCAGAGCCGCGACGCGGCTTGGCGGACGACGGCCATGTGCTGGAGGTGCCCAGCGCCTACAACCTGCGCGAGCTGGGCGGCTACGAGACGCCCATGGGGCGCACGCGCTACGGGCGCTTCGTGCGCAGCGGGGGCACGCGCACCATCACGGGCGCCGACAAGCGTTGGCTGATGGAGGACTACCACGTGCGGCGCGTGCTCGACCTGCGCGGCACGGGCGAGTCGCCCGCGCTCACCGACTGCTTCGCCCACACGGCCGGCGTCACTTGGCTCAACGTCTCGTTCCTGGACTACGACATGTCTGCGCCGCAGATGCTTCCCGCGCAGGACACGCGCAACTACCTGGTGGGCGGCTACCTGCGCATGCTGTCCAACGCGTCCGCCGTGGCGCGGGCCTTTGCCTTCCTCGCCGCCACGCGCGCCGACGAGTGCCTGCTGTTCCACTGCGCTGCGGGCATGGACCGCACGGGCATGCTCTCGATGCTCATCCTGGGCCTGTGTGGCGCCGCGCGCGAGACCATCATCGCCGATTACGCGTATTCGTTCGCCACCCCGCTCGAGGTGGACGAGCTGCTGCGCCGTTGGGAGTCCGACAGGCCCGAGTCCCTGCCGCGGGGCTTAGACGGCCGCGTCGAGGCCATCTCGATCGTCTACGACACGCTCGTCGAGCACCACGGCACGGTGCGCGCCTACCTGCGCTCCTGCGGGGTGGGAGAGGCCGACATCCACGCCGTGCGCGCCCACCTGTTGGGGTAGCGGAGCGCGTCGCACGTGAACACAAGGGGGAGTATGGACCAGCAAGCAGTCGCACACGACCTGTGTGCCTTCATTCGCACGAGCCCCTCGCAGTTCCAGGTGGTGCAGAGCATCCGCGCGCGCCTGGAACCAGCGGGCTTCGTCTGCGTGGCGGAGCAAGACCCTTGGACGGTCGCGCCGGGCAGTGCCCTCATCATCTGCCGCAACGCCTCGTCGGTCGTGGCCGTGCGCGTGGGCGACGAGGTGACGCCGGAGAGCCTGCGCTTCCAGCTGGTGGCCTGCCATCCCGACTCGCCAAGCTTCAAGCTCAAGGCGCAGCCCGAGATAGCCGGCCCGGGAGGGTACCGCCGCCTCGACGTCGAGCCCTACGGCGGGATGATCGACTACAGCTGGTTCGACCGTCCGCTCTCGCTGGCGGGGCGCGTGCTCGTGCGCACGGCCTGCGGCATCGAGAGCCGTCTCTATGCGCCGGACCGCGACCTGTGCGTGATCCCGAGCATGGCCGTGCACCTGCAGCGTGACGTGAACCAGGGCTTCGCCCCGAACCGCGCGCGCGACCTGATGCCGCTGTGGAGCGCGGGCGCCCTCGGCGAGGGCGGCTTCGTGGCCATGGTGGCAGCCGACTTGGGCGTGGAGGTCGAGGACGTGCTCTCTTGGGACCTGTACCTGGCCAATCGCGTGCCTGCCTGCGTGTGGGGCGCCGCCGACGAGTTCGTGAGCGGGCCCAAGCTCGACGACCTGCAGTGCGTGCATGCGGCGCTGTGCGCGTTCGGCGCGGCACGCAACGAGCGGGCGGTCACGGTCTTTGCCTGTCTGGACAACGAGGAGGTGGGCTCGGGCACGAAGCAGGGTGCGCTGTCCACGCTGCTCTCCGACGCGCTCGAGCGCCTTGCGACGCAGCTGGGCGCCACGCGCGAGCAGTACCTCCGTGCGCTCGCACGCTCTTTCCTCGTGAGCGCCGACAACGCCCAGGCGGTGCATCCCGCCCATGACGAGCTCTACGACGCGCACAACCGCTGCGTGCTCAACGGTGGTCCGGTGATCAAGGAGGCTGCCAGCCAGAAGTACACCACCGACGCTGTGAGCCGTGCGGTCTTCGCCGAGATCTGCGCGCGTGCCGACGTGCCCTGCCAGACCTACGCCAACCGCTCCGACCTGCGTGGCGGCTCGACCTTGGGCAACCTGTCCAACATGCAGGTGAGCGTGCACGCGGTGGACATCGGCCTGCCGCAGCTCGCGATGCACTCTGCCTGGGAGACGGCCGGCGCGCTCGACTCGGCCTGGGGCTTGGCCGCCCTGCGTGCCTTCTACGAGGCGGACCTGCGCATCTATGGGGCGGAGCGCGTGGAGCTGGGCTAGGGCGCAGCCGTTCCCCCTGTGGGAAAGCTGCGCTCTCCAAAAGCGTGCGCGCGCCTGACGCACACTTGGCTAGAATGGGTGAGAACGATATCACCCCAGCCGAAAGGTGTGTGTCAGATGGCTAACCCGCTCGCCTCAGACCTCGATGCCATGCGCAGACTCTTGGAGTCTCAGGCACATCCAGGCCGCTATGCCCAGCGTTTCCACGTCGTGCCTCCCGTGGGTTGGCTGAATGACCCCAATGGCCTGTGCCAGCTTGGCGACACCTTCCACGCGTTCTTCCAATATTCCCCGTTCAACGCCGAGGGCGGCGTCAAGATGTGGGGGCACGTGACGAGCCCCGACCTGGTCACGTGGAGCTACGAGGGCGCTGCGCTCTATCCGGACCAGCCCTTTGACGTCTCGGGCGTGTACTCGGGCTGCGCGTTCGTCAAGGACGGCACCATGCACGTGTTCTACACGGGCAACGTCAAGCGCGAGGACGACGAGAACTACGATTACGTCAACAGCGGGCGTGAGGCCAACACGATCCACGTGGAGACCAAGGACGGGTTCAACTTCGGGCCCAAGAGGGTCGTCATGGACAACTCCGACTATCCGGCCGACGTCACGGAGCACGTGCGCGACCCCAAGGTCTGGGAGTTCGAGGGCCGCTACTACATGGTGCAAGGCGCGCGCAAGCAGGACGATTCGGGCGAAGTGCTCATCTTCGTGAGCGACGACCTCGCCCACTGGGAGCTGGTCAACCGCGTGACGAGCTGCACGAGCTTCGGCTACATGTGGGAGTGCCCGGACTATTTCGAGCTGCCTGATCCCGACCCGCTGCACGATCACAAGCTGCTGCGCGTGCTGTCGGTCTCCCCGCAGGGCCTGCACGGCGGCGACTGGGACCGTCGCAACGTCTACCAGAGCGGCTATTTCGTGGTGCGCGGCGACATCACCGGCACCTGCTGGCTCAAGCCGTTCGCCCTGTGGGATGCCGGCTTCGACTTCTATGCGCCGCAGACCTTCGAGACGGCGGGTGGCAAGCGCCGCATCCTCATCGGCTGGATGGGCATGCCCGACGAGCCAGCCTATACCAACCCCACCATCGAGGACGGCTGGCAGCACTGCTTCACCATCCCGCGCGAGGTCACGGCCCTGCACGGCCGCGTACGCCAGTGGCCGGTGCACGAGCTGGAGTGGCACCGCACGGACGAGCGCAGCGCCACGGGAGAGCTCACGGCGAGCGACACGCAGACCTTCGACCTGCTCGTGGAGGGCATCGGCGACGAGACCTTCGAGGCGACGATTGGCGGCGGCCTCAGGCTCAGCTGGGACGGCGACGTCTTCCGCATGGTCTTCACCGACGACAAGGTCGGCGCGGGCCGCGTGCAGCGCTACGAGCACCTCGACGACCTCACCAACGTGCGCGTGGTGGGCGACACGAGCTCGGTGGAGGTCTTCGTCAACGACGGCGAGCTCACCTTCTCCACGCGCTACTACCCCGACACGTACAGCCTGAGCGTCTCCTCGCCGGGCGCCTTGATCCAGCTCTGGGGCTTGGACGTCTAGCGTACGTCGTTGGCACATCTCTCTAAGACGAGTCTGCCACCCTCAGCCTGTACTTGAGGGTGGCAGACTTGTCTTAGAGAGATGTGCCAAACGGCGCCAAAAAACCGGGGCCCGCGCATGCAGGCCCCGGCGTTTGTACACGTCTGATCAGGCTACTCCGCCATCTCGAACATGTCCTTGCCAACTCCACAGGTGGGGCAGGTCCAGTCATCGGGCAGGTCCTCGAACGGAGTGCCTTCGACCTCTTCGTCGTATTCGTAGCCGCAGACGGTGCAAACGTACTTTGCCATGCTGGGCCTCCCTTCTCGTGCGCTTCTTCCCCGCGCGCCCCGTGTCGCCGACGATTGCGAGCGCTGGACGGCGGGCTGTACGGGTCAGAGTATACCGAGCCCGTGCACGCGCCGCGTCCGTGCTCTGGCGAACGGCTGCGCCAGCGGGCGCGACGGTCTGTGCGCGGGCGGCCGCGGCAGGCGCTGACTTCGTGCGGGTGCGGGCTTGCGTCCGTTCGCAGATGTTAACGTGGCCAAGCTGGAAACACGTGTCAAACTATGCCCCGTATGCAAGCCCACGGATGGGGGAGGATTCTTATGCTTCGAGTTGGTATGCTCACGAGTGGTGGCGACTGCCAGGCGCTCAACGCGGCACTGCGCGGTGTGGCGAAGACCCTGTACAACGAGCGGGACGACGTGGAGATCTACGGCTTCCTCAACGGTTACCAGGGCATGATTTACGGCAAGTACAAGAAGCTCCGCCCCAAAGACTTCTCGGGCATCCTCACCCGCGGCGGCACCATGCTCGGCACGAGCCGCACCCCCTTCAAGCTGCTCGACGAGCCCACGCCCGAGGGCCTCAACAAGGTCGACTCCATGAAGGCCACCTACAAGGAGCTCCAGCTCGACGCGCTGGTCATGGGCGGCGGCAACGGCTCGACCAAGACGGCCAACCGCCTCTACGAGGAGGGCCTCAACGTCATCGCCCTGCCCAAGACCATCGACAACGACACCTGGGGCACCGACTACACCTTCGGCTTCGACTCCGCCATCGAGATCGCGACCAAGTGCATCGACGACATCCACACCACGGCCAGCAGCCACGGCCGCGTCTTCGTCATCGAGATCATGGGCCACAAGGTCGGCTGGATTCCCCTGTACGCGGGCATCGCGGGCGGCGCGGACGTCATCCTGCTGCCGGAGATCCCGTATGACCTGAACAAGGTCGTCAAGACCATCGAGCGTCGCGACCAAGAGGACCACCGCTTCACCATCATCGTGGCCGCCGAGGGTGCCATCTCCAAGGAAGACGCTGCCCTGCCCAAGAAGAAGTACAAGAAGAAGATCGCCGGCCGCACCATGTCCGTGGCCTATGAGATTGCCGATGACATCTTCCAGGCCACCGGCCGCGAGATCCGCGTGGCGGTGCCGGGCCACACCCAGCGCGGCGGCCAGCCCTGCGCTCGCGACCGCGTGTTCGCCACGCAGGTGGGCGTCGAGGCCGCGCGCGGCGTGCTCGCCGGCGAGTATGGCTTCATGGTCGCCGACAAGGGCCGCGAGATCGTGCGCGTGCCCATGTCTGAGGTTGCCGGCAGGCTCAAGTACATTGACCCCAACTGCCAGCTGGTGAACCAGGCCAAGACCTTGGGCATCGTCTTTGGCGACTAGCCCCTTTGGCAACGGAGAGTCCCATCGGCGCGGTCGTTTCGGCGGCCGCGCCTTTTGGTGCGTTGCCATCTGCCGAGACGGGCATGTGACGTGTGAGATGTGAGACGATACTGGTGTGCTAGGGGAGATGGGGAAGGGGGTCTCATGAAGAAGCTCATGACGTTTTTGGGCACGCTGCTGCTCGTGGGCCTCTTGGGCGTCGTCGTGCTCGATGTCACGGGGCGCCTGTCCCTGGTAGACATGGCGGATGATCTGGGCGTGAGCTCGGCGCTGGGCCTGGATGCCCACTTGGTCTCCACGGTCGTGGATGACGTCGAAGCCGAGCCGGTGCGCACGGGCTTTTCCTACTCGTTGCTCAGCGAGCAGCAGAAGGGCGTCTATGCCGCGCTGTTCCGTGCCTGCGAGAAGCGTCTGGAGAGCTTCGACTGTCGCATTGAGGAGCTCGACGACATCGAGCCGGCGCTCGTCGCCCTCCTGGAAGACCACCCGGAGTTCTTCTGGCTCGCGGGCTCCTGCGAGTACAGCCGCCCCGTGGGCACCAAACGCTCGCACATCTCGCTGGTGTTCGACATCGATCCGAGCCAGATCGACGAGCGCCAGGCCCTCATCGACGCGGCGTGCGCGGACTTCGCGACGCGGCTGCCCGAGGGTGCGGGAGCCTATGACGTGCTCAAGGCGGCCTACGAGTACGTGATCACGACGACGGACTACAGCTACCAGAGCACCCACAACCAGAACATCCAGAGCGTCTTCATCGACCACCAGTCGGTGTGCGCGGGCTATGCGCGTGCTCTGCAGTACCTCCTCCAACGCTACGGCATCGACTGCGCCTTTGTCACGGGGAGCATCTCGGCTGCTGCGGAGGACCACGCGTGGAACCTCGTGTGGCTCGACGGCGTGCCCACCTACGTGGACGTTACGTGGGGCGACCCCACCTACAGCGGGCCGCGCGGTGAGGACGTGGAGGGGACGCTCACCTACGACTACCTGTGCCTCACGACCGAGGAGATGGTGCGTGACGGTCACGCGGCCACCCATGCCGACGCCCTGCCTTCCTGCACGAGCACGGACTACGACTACTACCGGCTGAACGGACGCTATTTCGACGTGTACTCATACGATCAGGTCAATGGCCTCATCGCGCAGGCCATGGCCGAAGGGCAGACGAGCTTCGCGGTGAAGTTCGGCAATGACGACGCGTACGCGCAGGCCTTGGCCGATCTCGAGGACCACGCCTTCCTGCGTGGCGCTTTCCAGGACTTGGCAATCTCCCGTGGCGAGACCGTTTCACGTCACAGCTATGCCGTGTCTGATGCCCTGCGCATCATCCGCTTCTTCTGGGACTAAGCGGGTACGCAAACGTGCTTTCTGCCGTTTGGGTGCTGCCAACCGGGTACCCAAACGCACTTTTGGCCGTTTGGGTGCTGCCAACCGGGTACGCAAACGTTACTTTGGCCGTTTGAGGACGGCCCATCGGGTACGCAAACGTGACTTTGTGCGTTTGGGTGCTGCCCATCGGGTCCCCAAACGTGATTCCTACCGTTTGGGAACGCCCACCCGGGTACTCAAACGTCACTTTGGCCGTTTGGGAACGCCCAACCAGGTACGCAAACGCTCAAAGTTGCGTTTGCGTACCCGGGCGTCCGGGCTATCGCCTGCGTACCGCACGGGTTTGGGTGATGGGGACGGGTTTGGGCGATGGGGCCATTCCGTAAGGACAGCGGCAGGGCTTTTGGGGGGCTCCCACAAAAGCCCTGCCGAAGCGATGGCTAGACCTTGCTGCCGAAGGTGAGGTAACCAAGCCAAAGCATGTCGCGGCAGGTCTGTGCGGCCTTATCGCCAGCAGCGTCTTCGGCCTTGGCATCCGCCTTGTCGCCAGCAGCGTCTTCGGCCTTGGCATCCGCCTTGTCGCCGGCGGCGTTTTCGTCCTTGTCATCGGCCTTGCCGCCATCTTTTCCGCCGCTCCCGTTGACGTCCTCGAGCGCATGCCAAACGCCCTTGGCATCCATGTAGCCCATGAGGTTGAGAGCTGGCATGGTC
>CACXFF010000027.1 GCA_902766805.1 uncultured Coriobacteriaceae bacterium
CACATCAAGAGTGGCGAGGTCATTGGTGTCATCGGTGGCACGGGCTCGTCAAAGTCCACGCTCATCCAGCTCATCAGCCGCCTCTACGACGCGACCAAGGGCAGCGTGCGCGTGGGCGGCGTGGACGTGCGCGACTACGACATGGACACCCTACGCAACGAGGTGGCCGTGGTCCTGCAGCGCAACGTGCTCTTCAGCGGCACCATCAAGGAGAACCTGCGCTGGGGCAACGAGCACGCCACCGACGAGGAGCTCGTGGAGGCCTGCAAGCTCGCTCAGGCCGATGAGTTCATCCAGCAGTTCCCCGACGGCTATGACACCTACATCGAGCAGGGCGGCTCCAACGTCTCGGGTGGCCAGAAGCAGCGCCTGTGCATCGCGCGCGCCCTGCTCAAGCGCCCGAAGATCCTGATCCTCGACGACTCTACCAGCGCGGTAGACACCAAGACCGACAAGCTTATCCGTGCGGGCTTCCGCAACTACATCCCCGACACGACGAAGATCATCATCGCCCAGCGCACCGGTTCGGTGGAGGACGCCGATCGCATCATCGTGATGGACGACGGCTGCATCTCGGCCATCGGCACGCACGAGGAGCTGCTCCGCACGTCCGACATCTACCGTGAGGTCTACCTCACGCAGAACAAGGCCAGCCACGACGAGGCCCTCGCCGGTGAAGAGGTCACGGACCCCGTCTCGGGCATCGGCAGCATGGTGGACGGCCCCGACTTCGAGGTGCCGCAGGTGGACGAGGTCACCGTCATCGGCAAGGACATCGTGCACGAGCATGCTGGCTCGCACGAGATTCACCAGGAGGGTCAGCGCGGGCAGAGCGTCTCGCGTCAGATGTCCGCCTTGTCCGATCAGCTCGCGGAAGGAGGCGAGGCACATGTCTAAGGACAACGTGAGCTCGGCCGCGCCCCAGAGCGCGGTGGACACCATCAAGAACGACCCGGCCCGTCTCAAGGACGCGCCGACCCCTGGCGCCCGGCCAGCCGAAGAGAACCAGGGCGTGCCGGGCAAGGGCAGCCGTGGCCGTCGCGCCTCCAACACCGGCCTCGCCCTGCGCGGCACCATCAAGCTCGTGTTCTCGTTCTATCCCGTGCAGTTCTCCCTCATGATCGCTGCCATCGTCATCTCGTCTGCGCTCTCCACGCTGCCGAGCGTGTTCCTGCAGCAGGCCATCGAGGTCGTCACCCGCTATTGGCAGGGCGGCGACTGGGCGGCCGCCGCGCCGGAGATCGGCCAGATCGTCTTCACGCTCATCTGCGTGTACGCCGTGGTCCTGGCGCTGCAGATCGCGCAGACCCAGCTGGGCGCCTTCGTCACGCAGGGCACCCTCATGAAGATGCGCAACAAGATGTTCGACCACATGGAGAGCTTGCCGATTCGCTATTTTGACCAGAACCAGCGCGGCGACGTGATGAGCCACTACACCAACGACGTCGACGCCCTGCGTCAGCTCATCGGCGTGGCCCTGCCCAACCTGCTCACCATGGTCATCTCCATGGTCTCCATCATCGGCATCATGATCTGGTATTCGGTGCCCATGACCGCCGTCGTGCTTGTGATGGTCGCCTTCATGGGCTGGCTCACCCGCTACATGGGCGGCAAGTCCGCGCGCTTCTTCCTGGCCCAGCAGCATGCCATCGGCCGTGCCGAGGGCTTCGCCGAAGAGGCCATGAACGGCGAGAAGGTCATTAAGGTCTTCACCCACGAGAAGCAGATGCAGGAGCAGTTCGACAAGGTCAACGACGAGCTGTTCGAGGCGGCCAAGTCGGCCAACATCTACTCCAACATCCTCGGCCCCATCCTGATGAACCTGGGCAACTTGGCCTATGTGGTCGTGGCGCTGGCCGGCGGTTTCTTCCTCATCAGCGGCATCGCCAACCCGTCCCTGTCCGGCATGGCGCTCACCATCGACATCGTCATCCCGTTCCTCAACCTCACCAAGCGTTTCGCGGGCTCTATCGGCCAGATCTCCCACCAGATCAACTTCGTGGTCATGGGTCTCGCCGGTGCCGAGCGCATCTTCCAGCTGCTCGACGAGCTCCCCGAGACCGACGAGGGCTACGTGGACCTCGTGCGCGTCAAGATGGACGACGACATGGTCGAGGTCCTCGGAGAGCTCGAGCCCACCGACCGCTCGGGCATCTGGGCCTGGAAGCACCCGCACCGCAAGACGGGCGTGCTGGAGTACGTCCCTGTCATGGGCGACGTGGTGCTCGACGACGTGGACTTTGGCTACGTGCCCGAGCACATCGTCCTGCACAACATCACGCTCGACGCGTTCCCCGGCCAGAAGGTCGCCTTCGTCGGTGCGACCGGCGCTGGCAAGACCACGATCACCAACCTGATCAACCGCTTCTACGACATCGCTGACGGCAAGATCCGCTACGATGGCATCAACATCAACAAGATCAAGAAGTCGGCGCTGCGCCGTTCGCTCGGCATCGTGTTGCAGGACGTCAACCTCTTCACCGGCACGGTCATGGACAACATCCGTTACGGTCGTCTG
>CACXFF010000028.1 GCA_902766805.1 uncultured Coriobacteriaceae bacterium
CCGTCTCCCGCCGCGGCCGCGAACGCTTCGCCCACGTCCAGCACGTGGTGGAGCGCGCGACCACGAGCTTCCTCGGCGTGTACGAACGCCTCGAGCCGCTCGGCGTGGTGCGTCCCCTCGACGCCCGCGTGCATCACGACTTCTTCGTCCTGCCCGAGGACTCCTCGCCCGAGCGCCTGCACGCGGCCGAAGGCGACGTGGTCCGTGCCCGCATCGTGGAGTATCCGCAGCGTGGCGGCGCGGGCGTGGTCACCTTGGACGCGCGCGTGGGTGCCGGTGCCGAGCTGGACCTGGGCGTGGAGGCCGTGATCGCCAGCGCGGGCATCGACACGCAGTTCTCGCCCCAGGCGCTCGAGCAGGCGGCGCAGGTCACGGTCGACGTTCCCGCGGCCCTCGCCGCCCAACCCCAACGCCGCGACCTGCGCGAGGAGCTCTGCGTGACCGTGGACCCGGCCGACGCCCGCGACTTCGACGACGCCGTGGCCGCCGTGGCTCTGCCGCAGGGCGGTTGGCGCCTGTCCGTCCACATCGCCGACGTCTCGCACTACGTCCCTTGGGGCACCCCGCTCGACACGGCGGCGCGCGGCCGCGGCTGCTCGGTCTACCTGGCCGACCGCGTGGTCCCGATGCTCCCCGAAGAGCTTTCCTGTGATGCCTGCTCGCTCAATCCCCACGCCGACCGTCTCGCGATGAGCGTGGTCATGGAGCTCGACGCCGGGGCCCAGCTGCGCCACGCCGAAGCCTTCCCCAGCGCGATCCGCTCCTCGGCCCGCCTCAGCTATGACGAGGTGGACGCCCTGCTGCGCGGCGAGTCTCCGGCCGAAGCCATCACCGAACCCGTCGCCGCCCTGCTGCGCGAGCTGCACGCCATCGCCGAGCTGCGCATCCGCGCCCGCTACGCCCGCGGCGCCATCGATTTCGCCTCCGCCGAGGCCAAGGTGGCCCTCGACGAGGACGGCACTCCCATCGGCGTGCGCGTCCGCAGCAAGACCGCCGCCACGAGCCTCATCGAGGAGGCCATGCTCCTGGCCAACGAGGCCGTGGCCGCCGAGCTCGCCGCCGAGGACACCGAGACCTGCTACCGCGTACATGAACAGCCCTCGCCCGACGACCTCGCCGCGACCATCCCCACCCTGCAGGAGCTCGGCTTGGTCACGGGCCAGGCCCAGGCCGAACGCATCGTGGCGGGCGACCCCTTCGCGATCCGCGCGGTGCTGGAGCAGGCTGCGGGCACCCCGTCGGCCGAGTTGGCCAACGCCCTGCTGCTGCGCGCGATGAAGCAGGCCATCTATCTGCCGCACAACGACGGGCACTACGCCCTGGGCGCGCGGGCCTACTGCCATTTCACCTCGCCCATCAGGCGCTATCCCGACCTCATGGTCCATCGTGCGCTCAAGCGCCGCGCCGGCATGCAGGAGGCGGGCGCCGCGATGCCCGACCGCCGCGCGCAGGTGCAGCAGGAGAACGCCCTGCCCCAGATCTGCCGGAGCAGCAGCGTGGCCGAGCGTGTGGCCGAACGCGCCGAACGCGACTCCACCAAGGTCAAGATGGCCGAGCTCTACGGCAAACACCTGGGCGAGGCGTTCTCGGGCACGGTGAGCGGGGTGGGGAGCTTCGGGCTCTACGTGCGCTTGGACGACACCACAGCCGAAGGCCGCGTCATGCGCCGCGACCTGGGTTACGAGCGCTTCCATTTCGACGAGGGCCGCATGGAGCTGGTGGGGGAGGAGTCTGGCACGCGCTGGGGCCTCGGCCGCCGGATGGCCGTGCGTGTGGAGGGTGTCGACGCCATGCGCGGCTGGATCGACTTGGTCCCCGCAGACGGCACCGAGCCGCAGGGCCCCAAGCTGCTCGTGGGCATCCGATAGACGGGCCCGACCGACGCTAGAGCGTGTATCATGTATAGCACGGCCGCCGGCTTGTCCGCGCATCGGGTGGCGCCACTTTCGAGAGAAAGGAGCGCCAATGGACCTACTGCCTATCGCCGAGCTCTTGCTCGGCATGCTGAAG
>CACXFF010000029.1 GCA_902766805.1 uncultured Coriobacteriaceae bacterium
ATCATCGCCCAGCGCGCGCTCGTGGTGGAGGAGGGTTGGAGCGTGGACGAGCTCGAGGCGCACATCCACGAGATCGAGCACGACCTGTATCCCGACACCATCCAGCTCATCGCCGAAGGCCGCGTGACCGTTCGTCCCGACCGCACCGTCGCGATCTCATAACAGCGAGAAAAAGGATCCGTCGGAGGGGTTGGCACTGGCAGGGTCCTTCACATCGGCCGCTGCCAGGGGCCACGGGGCACGTCGGCTCCAGTGTCGGCCAAAAATAGTTAGCACTACAACCCCTAGCCACATCAGCCAACAGGGCTTTTGCTGCAAGCGGCGCGGTCGAGTGCAAACTAGCTAAAATAGCCAGTTTGCACTCGACCACAGCTCGTTTGGCAAAAGCCCTGTTGGCCGGCCTGGAATCTGGCCGTAGTGCAAACTATAATCCGCGCGACGGCCGTGGGATTGCCACGGCTGTCGCGCAAAGAAGGATCCAATAGACGAATCGCGTGCCTACTCCGCGCCCATCGCGTGACGCAGGGCGTGCGCGTTGGCCACCATCTCCTCGTGCGTGCAGGTCGTGCCGTCGTCGCGCGAGTAGATGCCGCGTCCCACCATCACGATCTCCGGCTGCAGCTTGAGCACATCGCCGATGTTGCCCATGTTGATGCCCGTGCCGATGGCCAAGCTCGCGTGCAGCAGGTTGCGTTTCACGGCCGCGGCCAAGTCGAGCGGCCGCAGCTGGAAGATCGAGCCGTGGTCGGGCTTGTGCAGGTCGTACTCGTGCTCCATGAGGTAGCCCGAGGCGATGCTCACGTAACGCACGCCCAACGCGTCGACCTCGGCCGTGCGCCGGCCCAGGCGCTTGATGCCGTCCATGTCCGCCATGATGGCGCCACCGCATTGGCGCGCGTGGTGCACCATCTGCCGGATCACGGGGTCGGGAGCGCTGCCGAGCACCGTCACGATGCTGGCGCCCGCCTCGAAGCAGCGCCGCGTCACGCCCGAACCGCCGTGGTAGACCTTGGCGTCCACGCACAGCTTGAGGTCGGGGTGCGCCTCGTGGATCTCGCGCACGATGTCCAGGCCAAAGGTGATGAGCTCGGGGTAGCCGATCTCCAGGATGTCCACGTGGCCGTCCATGACGTCAGCCATCTTGAGGACCTCGTGGCGCTTGCCGTGGTCCAGGGTGAGTTGGAGTTGCATCTCAGTCCTCCTAGCTGAAGAGCTTCTTGTCGTTGCCGCTGGGCACCTTGAAGAACACGACGCCCACGACGCCCAGCGCGATCATGCCGAGCAGGAACAGGAACATCGTGGGATAGCCGGCAGCGTCCACGAGGTTGCCGCCGATGTTGTTGGAGATGATGGTGCCGAAGTTCTGGCAGGCCTTGACGATGGCCAGGCCGGTGATCTGCTGGCGCGGGTCCACGATGGTGTTGACGACCTTCATGTTGGTCATGATGTTGAGGATCGCGGGCGGGTGCTTGCACAGGAACGTGATGCCGATGACGATGGGGAACGGCAGGTTGAGCGCGAAGGGCAGCACCTGCAGGGTGGCCAGGCCAAACGCGACCAGTAGCAGGACCTTGTTGGGCACCTTGTCCATGAACTTGGACGAGAAGAGCAGCAGCGGGACCTCCAGCAGCACCGCGATGGACAGCACGGTGGAGGCGGTGGAGGCCTCCATGCCCAGGTGCGATGTGAGCGCGGCTGGGGTGAACGAGTACGCGGCGCCGGTCACGGCCGAGAAGATGATCTGCAGCACCAGGTAGAAGAGGAACATGCGGTTGGTGAGCAGGTCCTTGATAGAGACGGGCTCGGCGGGCTCGACGCCGTCCTCGATGTTGGCCTGTTCGGTCTCGGCCACACGCGGGCTGGTGCCCCAGAAGCCCACGATGGCGATGAGCATGGCGAAAATCACGCCCACGTAGGGGGCCTCGGGCCCAATGCCGTCGTAGATGATGCCGGTGACCTGCGTGCCCACGGCGAAGCCCACGGTGCCCCAGGTGCGGATGGAGCCGTAGGAATAGGGGCTCGACGTGGCCATACGTTCGATGGTGGGGTTCACGCCGTTCATGAGCAGGTTGAGCGCGGCGTACGCGCCCACGGTGATCCAGAAGCCCGGCGACAGGACGAAAAGCAGCGCTGCCAGGCAGGTGAGGCCGAACATCACCATGTTGACCAGGCGCATGCCGAAGCGGTCCGTGAGGCTGCCGATGATGGGCTGCGTGACCATGGCGGCCAAGGAGGCGATGGAGATGGTGAGCGACACCTCGCTCGCCGAGTAGCCCTTGCCTATCAGGTAGACCGATATGAGCGCGGAGAACAGCGCAAAGGCAAGGTCGTAGAAGAAGAACAGGATGACGTAACTGGCGTAGCTGTTGGTATAGCGTGCGAGCAATCGTTCCATGGGCGCCCCCTTCCCTGTAAAAGCCCGAGTCCCATGGTAGCGTGCGCGCTCGCGGCA
>CACXFF010000030.1 GCA_902766805.1 uncultured Coriobacteriaceae bacterium
ATGAACAGGTCGGGGATGAGGACGAACGGGATCATCAGCGGCAGGTTGTAGACGATGGGGTAGCCGTAGATGACGGGCTCGTTGATGTTGAAGATGCCCGGGCCCGCGGCCAGCGACGCGATGGTCTTGGAGGTCTTGTTCTTGGAGAAGAGGAAGGTCGCGATGAGCAGGCACAGGGTGCAGCCGGAGCCGCCGATGAGGCCAAAGGTGTTCACGATCTGCATGTTCATGTAGTGGTCGGGCTGGATGGCGGCGAAGCCACCGGCGGCATAGGACGCCATGTTGTCAGTGATGAGGATGGTGAGCATGGGCTCGGCGAGCACGCCGGAGATGGCGGACTGGTGGATGCCCAGGCAGAAGAGCAGGTTGGCGAAGGTGTAGATGATCACGACGCCCCAGATGTTGGAGTTGAGGCTCTGCAGCGGCGCTTGGACGAACTGCTTGATGAGGGTGGACAGGTCGGTGTTGAAGCCCACGAAGAGCACGGCGGAGAGCAGGCCAAAGGCAGCGAGCGTGAGCAGCATCGGGATCATGATGTTGAAGGAGCCAGCGACCGCGGGCGGCACGCCCTCGCCCAGGTTGATCTTCAGACGCTCGATGCTGGAGAGCTTGATGAAGAGCGCTGTGGCGAGCAGGCCGATGATGATGGCGCAAAAGAGGCCGTTGGTGCCCGTGTTGGCCGTGGAGAAGACGCCGGTCGCCATGCCGGTCACGTCATCGATCGCGACCTCGACGCTCTGGGGCATGGTCACGAAGAAGGACGCGATGGCCACGACCACGCAGGCGATGTCGCGCTCGTAGCGCATGTTGTGCGCGTGGCAGTAGCCCACGACGCCGGCCAGCAGGATGGCCGAGATGTTGAGCGTGCCCAAGGTGAGGGCGTTGCCCCAATACTGCGCGTTGGCCAGCGCCTGGTCCTGCAGGAACAGCGGGAACACCACGTTGTTGATGAGCACGGCGATGCCGGCCAGGATGTAGAGCGGCATGATCGTGGCGAACGCGTCGCGCAGCGAGCGCAGGTGCACCTCCGATCCAATCCTGCCGGATATCTCGGCGAACTTGTCGAGGAACGACGACTTGACGGCGGTTTCGTCTCCCATGACCCTTTCCTTTCCTTCGGTCGCTTGTGGGCGTCGGCCGGGTGGCCGGCTTAGCAAACATATCTTTTTCGTAATTAGGTATGTTTAATTTCATAATACACATGACGGCTTCTTTGGCAAGAGGAATTTTGCGGACGGCGGCACTTTCTTTGCGCCACACGCGCCGAATAGGGGTAATCTGATGTGCCGCAAACCTGAAAGGACCTCATGCTCAAGTACGAAGTCGTGTCCGGCGACATCATCACGCGTATCACCCAGGGAGAGTTCGGCCCCAACGACCGCCTCCCCACCATCCCCGAGCTGGCCGACCACTATGGCGTGAGCGCCATCACCGTCAAGCGCGCACTCGACGAGCTGGACGCGCGCGGCCTCATCGCACGCCGACGCGGCTCGGGCACCTACGTCAAGGGCATCCCCACGCTCGACCGCAACGCCGAGGGTTGGTCCGTATCAGGCCAGATGATGGGCTTTTCCAACGAGCACGGCACGCTCGGCGAGGCCGTCAAGTCGCTCGTGCACGAGTTCGAGGTCGTCGAGCCCCCCGAGGAGATCCGCCAGGAGCTGCGTATGGAGCCGGAGGACTTCGCCTACCGCATCTGCCGCACGCGCTTCGCCAACGGGCTGCCGCGCGTCGTGGAGTACACCTATATGCCGCTCAGCGTGATCCCCGGTCTCAGGCGCAGCCATGCGGAGGGTTCCATCTACCGCTACATCGCCGACGAGCTGGGACTGAGCATCGACAGCGCCCACCGCAGGGTGCGCGCGGTGAACCCCACGCCCGACGAGATGGTCTGGCTGGGCGTCGAAGCGTCCACGCCCCTGCTCGAGATCAAGCAGGTCGGCTTCCTGAACGACGGCACACCCTTCGAGTGGTCCATCAGCCGCCATCAGCAGGACTACGAGCTCCTCGTCATCAGCCACCACTAGGCACGGGGCCAGCGCACGGCCAGCGCACGCTCGGCGCACGGCCAAAAAAAGCGCCCGGGACGGACCCAGGCGCTTGCGGCAAGCGATAGGACGCGAGGTTAGCCCAGCAGCATGCGGTCGGAGGACATGTCCTCACCGGCCTCCTCGAATTTGGCCATGAGGTCGGCGCGGTGCAGATGCGCCTTCTCCTCGCCCGACACGTCATAGATCACGCGGCCGTCGCACATCATGATGAGGCGATTGCCCAGGCGGATGGCGTCGTGCATGTTGTGCGTGACCATGAGCGTGGTGAGGTGGTCCTCCTCCACGATCTCGGTCGTGAGCTCGAGCACCTTGGCCGCTGTCTTGGGATCCAGGGCGGCAGTGTGCTCGTCGAGCAGCAGCAGGTCGGGCTTCTTCAGCGATGCCATGAGCAGCGTGAGCGCCTGACGCTGGCCGCCAGAGAGCAGGCCAACCTTGTCGGACAGGCGCGTCTCGAGCCCCAGGCCGAGCATCTTGAGCTTGTCGGCGAACAGCTCGCGTTCGGCGGCCGTGATGCCCCAGCGCAGGGTGCGACGCTGGCCACGGCGCGCCGCCAGGGCCATGTTCTCGTCGATCTGCATGTCGGCGGCGGTGCCACGCATGGGGTCCTGGAACACGCGGCCCAGGTATTGGGCGCGCTTGGGCTCGGACAGGCGCGTGATGTCGACGCCGTCGAGCGTGATGCGGCCGGCGTCCACCGGGAACACGCCCGCGATGGAGTTGAGCATCGTGGACTTGCCCGCGCCGTTGCCGCCGATGACAGTCACAAAATCGCCCGGCGCCAGGTGCAGGTTGAGCCCGTTGAGCGCCACCTTCTCCGTCACAGTGCCCTTGTTGAAGGTCTTGGAGATGTTGGAGAGCGTCAGCATTTACGCCTCGCCTCCCTTCGAGAAGGACCGTCGCGCAGCCGCTCGCTCCATGACCACCGGCACGGCCAAGGCCAGGGCGACGATGATGGCCGAGAGCAGCTTCATGTCGTTGGGGTCCAGGCCCATCTGCAGGACGATGGCGCGGATGAGGAAGTACATGATGGAGCCCACCACGGCCGCGATGAGGCGGCTGGAGAACGAACGCAGGTGGCCGGGCATCACGCGGCCCAGGACCTCGCCGATGACGATGGCGGCCAGGCCGACGATGATCGCGCCGGTGCCCATGCCCACGTCGGCGTACTTCTGGCTCTGGCACACGAGCGCGCCGGAGAGGCCCACCAGGCCGTTGGAGACCATGAGGGCGAGCAGCTTGGTGATGCGCGTGTCCACGCCCAACGCGCGGACCATGTCCTCGTTGTTGCCCGTGGCGCGCAGCGCGGAGCCGATCTCGGTCCCAAAGAACCAGTACAGCGCGCCGATGAGGGCGACCGTGAGCAACAGGCCGATGATGATGGTGGCGACGTTGACGCCCAAGCCCGTCACGCCGGCGAAATCGGAGAAGATGGTGTGGTTGCGCAGCAGCGGCACGTTGGCCTTGCCCATGATGCGCAGGTTGATGGACCACAGTCCTATCTGCGTGAGGATGCCCGCGAGGATGGCGGGTATGTCAAAGACCGTGTGCAGCAGGCCCGTGACCGCTCCAGCGAGCACGCCCACGAGCAGGCCAGCCAAAAGCCCGAGCCACGGATCGATGCCCGTCTCCACGATGAGAACCGCGCAGGTGCACCCGCCCAACGCAAAGCTGCCGTCCACCGTCAGGTCTGCGATGTCCAGCAGACGGAAGGTGATGTACACGCCCAGCACCATGACACCCCAGAGGATGCCTTGGGCTATCGCGCCTTGAAACGCCAAGAACATACGCGATCCTTTCTCAACGCCCTTCTTGACACGTTATGCCCTGGCGCAAGGAACGCCAGGGCACAGATGAAGATAAACCGTTGTGGCCAATCTCGTAGCCGACCTCGGCAGATTCTCTCTTACTTCGTGGAGTCCAGCACGCTCAGGTCCACGCCCAAAGTCTTGGCGGTCTCCTCGTTCTTGACCAGGGTGCACTCCTCGGCCGCGAGGTGCTCGATGGCCATGGTCGCGGGCTTCTCGCCCTGCAGGACCTTGACGGCCATGGCGGCGGCACGCTTGCCGAGCTCCGTATAGTTGATGGAGTAGGAGACCAGGCCGCCGTTCTTGACCATGTTCTCCTCGCCCACCACGGTGGGGAGCTTGTTCTCGTTGCAGATCTGGGCGACGGTGGCCATGCCCGACGCGATGGTGTTGTCGGTGGGGCAGTACAGGACGTCGATCTTGCCCACCGCGGACTCCACCACAGACTGGATGTCGTTGGTGTTGGAGACGGTGAAGTCCTGGGTCTCCAGGCTGTACTTGGCGGCAGCATCGCGCGCCATCTTGGCCTGGATCTCGGAGTTGGACTCGTTGGAGGCGTAGAGCAGGCCGACCTTCTTGGCCTGCGGGAAGAGCTTGTTGATCAGCTCGAACTGCTCGGCGACCGGCGTGAGGTCGGAGGTGCCGGTGATGTTGCCGCCAGGGGCGTCGTTGCTCGCCACCAGGCCAGAGCCCGCGAAATCGGTCACGGCCGTGCCGATGACGGGAATCTCGGTCGTGGCACCGGCGCAGGCCTCGACGGCCGGGGTGGCGATGGCCAAGATGAGGTCGTTCTTGTCGTTGACCAGGGTCTGGGCCGCGGTCTGGCAGGCGGACTGGTCGCCGGAGGCGTTCAGGTCGTTGGTGATCTCGTAGGCGATGCCGGCTTCCTTCAGGCCCGCGACGAAGCCGTCGTGGGCGGCGTCGAGCGCCTCGTGCTGCGTGAGCTGCAGGATGCCAATCCTATAGGTAGTGCCGCCAGCGGCAGCCGTGGTGGCCGCAGTCGTGGTGGCGGCGCTGGTGGTGGCCGGAGCGTTGTTGCCGCCGCAGGCCGCCAGGCCAAAGGCCGCAAGGCCCGTGCCGGCGAGCGTCAGGAACGAGCGGCGCGAAATGTTGTTCATGAGTGTCTCTCTTTCTCCCCTCCGCCTGGGCGGGCGGATTCCTTGGCACCGCTGCAGAGTGCCGAGCTGGGCAGCGGTTCCTAATTCAGCCGTTTTTACCCGCGTTCGTCCATGTAAATACGGGAAACGTTGCGGGATGGAAACACGCATGGGGCAGCCATGAAACATTCGCTGCGGCGGGGGCGCGGGCGGCGCATGCCGGCAGGGACAGGCGCGCCAGCAGGGACAGGCGCGCGGGCCCAAAAGACGAGGCGCGTCGGTTGCCCGGCGCGCCTCGTCCCAGGGAAGGTGTGCGATGGTCTAACGCGTGACCAGGTAATCGACCGTGACCTCGTCCATGAAGTACAGCTCACCGGTCCACGTGGGGAAGTCCGGCTCGATGTGGATCTCTTCCGCCTCGTCGAAGTAGCGCGTGCCAAACACGACCTCGCCGCCGTTCACGAAGATCTCCAAGACCGACGTGTCCACGAGCACGCGGATGTCGCGCAGGGCGTCCACTTGGGCGCGGCGCAGCTTGCGGCCCTGGCCCACGGCGTCATCGGTGAAGGCCAGCGTGAGCTCCCCGCCCTCGGCGCGCAGCTCGAGGAAGTCGCCGAAGCGCAGGACGCCGTCGCCCTCGATGCCCGTGAGCACCAGGTCCGCCAGTTTGGGCTCCACCGTGATGCCGCCCGGCCCGACGTCCACGCGATCGCGGCGCAGCGCGTCGATCTCCGCGGCGGGCGCTTGGCAGATGCGGCCGGCGTCGTTGAGCGTGAGCACGCGCGGCACGGTGAGGCAGCCACGCCAGGTGGCGGTGGGGTTGTCGTAGGGGCGGACGTCGTTCTCGTCGTGCGGCAGGCTCATCCAGCCGATGAGGATCGTGCGGCCCTGCTCGTCGACGAAGCTCTGGCACGCGTAGAAGTCGAAGCCGTAGTCCCAATCCACGAAGGTCGCGTCGTCGATCGCGGGGCGCGGACCGGCGGCGCCCATGCGCTCGCTGTCGAGGTGCATGAGGTCCACGATGCTGCCCTCGATGGGGAAATAGCCGGCAGCGTGGACGTTTTGGCAGGTAGGACGCGTGGAGCCCTGGGACTCGAGCGCCGTGGCCATGCCCTGCGGGCAGGTGGACAGGAACTCGCGCCCGCCCAAGACGATGCGGTCGGGGCACTCCCACATGTACCCGAAGGGCTTCTCGGCAAGGTTCGTCACCGAGCCCGCCATCTCCCAAGTCACGCCGTCGGGCGAGTCGTAGAGCATCACGGCGCCGCGCTTGTCGTCACGCGTGCGCGCGCCCAGCATCATGTGCAGCAGGCCGTCCTGCTTCCAGACCTTGGGGTCGCGCACGTGGCAGCTGCAGTAGGCGGGGTAACCGGAGTTGTCCAGCACGACCTGCTTGCCCTGCAGGTTGATGCCGTTGTAGGACTTCATGAGGGTCTGGTTGGCCAAGCGGCCGGAATAAGTGCCGTCGCCCTCACCGTCACGCACGTTGCCCGTGTAGTAGAACCAAAGCTCGTCGGTCTCCTCATTGATGTAGGCGCCGCCCGAATACGAGCCGTCCTTGTCGGCCTCGCTGTCGGGGAACACGTGACAGCCTAGGAACACGTAGTGGACCAGGTCGCGCGTCGCGAAGTGCCCCCAGCCGTGCGCGCTGTCCACGTCGCCGGGATAGGTGGGCGCGTTCTGGCAGAAGAAGTGATAGGTGCCCTTGAACTGCGTGAGGCCGTTGGGATCGGAGATGGACCCGCTGTACGGGGCGACGTGCAGATGGGGACGCCAGGACTCGTTGGACATGGGAGCCTCCTTGCGGCTGGGTGACGGCGCATCCGCTCCATTGTATGTGAGAACGATTCCACGCCGGCGCCGTTTGGGCGAGCGGCCCGTGCGCGTTGGCATGCGGTCACGACGCGCCAGCACAACGGGCACCGGGCGTGCCGCATGGGTGGCACTACCACAGACCGCCGACTGTTCATCGCCTGCACATCACTTTGCGCAGACTGGGGGCGAGCATGGTACCATAGCAAAACGGCGCGACGCGCTCCTGCCTCGGTGCATGGGCCGCCGCGTACGACCAGCTCAAGAGGACGGTTGCTATGTCAGATGACAGCATGCACGGCTTCGGCCCTGCGAAGCGCTCAATACTCGTTGTCGAGGACAACGAGATAAATAGGGATCTCCTCTGCGCCCTGCTAGTGGATGACTTCGAGGTCATCACGGCCGAGAACGGCCTGGTGGGCCTGGAGAAGCTCCGGGAGCACCAGGAGATCCTGTCGCTCGTGCTACTCGACGTCTACATGCCCCAGTGCGACGGCTTCGAGTTCTTGCGCAGGCGCGCAGAGGACGAGGCCCTCGCCAACGTCCCGGTGATCGTGACCACGGCCAGCGACTCGCTCGACGACGAGATCCGCTGCCTGCAGCTCGGCGCCAACGACTTCGTGGTGAAGCCGTACAACGCCGACATCATCATGAACCGCATCAACAACACGATCCACCTGCGCGAGACCGCCTCCATCGTCAACCAACTCACTTGGGACGATCTCACCAAGCTCTTCAACAAGGAGTTCTTCTACCGGCACTCCGAAGACGCGCTCACGTCGGCACCCGACAAGCGCTTCGACATGATCTGCAGCAACATCGAGAACTTCAAGCACTACAACGACCGCTATGGCCGCGCGACCTGCAACGACCTGCTGCGTGACCTGGCCAGCAACCTCAAGCAGACGCTCCCTGGCATCGTGGCAGGCGGGCGCATCGGCGGCGACAAGTTCGCCTTCCTCGTCTCGCACCGCGGCCGCGGCTGGGAGCAGATCCTGGAAGAGGCCACCAAAGACCTCGCCATTCCCGGCATCCGCGTGAAGTTTGGCATCGTGGAGGACGTGAGCCACTCGCTGGCGGTGTCGCTGGCCTGCGACCGCGCCCTCATCGCGCTTGACAAGATCAAGGGCCGCCGCGGCACGAACGTCGCGTGGTACAACGACGAGCTGCACCAGCAGCAGATCGTGGAGGAGATCATCCTCGAGACCATGGAGCAGGCGCTCAAGGATCGTCAGTTCGTGGTGTACTACCAGCCCAAACACGACCTACGCACCGGCCGCACGGGCGGCGTGGAGGCCCTGGCCCGCTGGATCCACCCCGAGCTGGGCTTCGTCTCGCCGGCGCAGTTCATCCCCGTGCTGGAGCGTCAGGGCTACATCACACAGCTGGACATGTACATCCTGGACGAAGCCTGCCGCGAGCTCAAGCACCTCGAGGAGCTGGGCCTGCGGCCGGTCCCCGTGTCCATCAACGCCTCGGCCTACGATTTCGACGTACCCAACCTGGTGCAGCACATCACGCGCACTGTGGACGGCTACGGCATCGACCACTCCCTGCTGCACGTCGAGCTCACCGAGACCGCCTATTCCGAGGACCCCGAAACGGTCGCTCGCGCCCTCAAGGACCTGCGCGATCTGGGCTTCTGCGTGGAGTTGGACGACTTCGGCGCGGGCTACTCGTCACTCGCCTCGCTCAACGTGCTGCCGCTCGACGTGATGAAGCTCGACATGAGCATCATCCGCCAGGCCACCGCGCTCAACGACTTCCGCATCGTGCACGCCGCCATCCAGCTCGCGCAACTGCTCGGGCTGTCCACCGTGGCCGAGGGCGTGGAGTCGCAGGAAGAGGTCGAGCAGCTCAAGAGCATGGGCTGCGACTACATCCAGGGTTACTACTTCTCCAAGCCGCTGCGCAGCAACGAGTTCGAGGCCTACCTCGCCGAACACTAGCCCACCGGGCCTTTGGCCAACAATCCGCCTTCCAACACGCCAAGGAGTCGCCATGACACTGCAGGAGCTGTACGACCGCATCGGAGGCAACTACGCCGAGGCCATGGAGCGTCTGCGCATGGAGAAGCTCATCTCGCGCTTCATCCTGCGCTTCCAGACCGACACGTCCTGCCCCGACCTCTTCGCTGCTTGGGAGGCCCATGACGACGAGGCGTCTTTCGCCGCGGCCCACGCCGCCAAGGGCGTGACCGGCAACCTCTCGCTCACCGAGCTGTGCCGCCTCACCACCACCATCTGCGAGGCGCTGCGCCCCGGCAACGACGCCCTGCGCGCCAGCACCGACATCGACGCCTATATGGCCAAGCTCCACGTCGCCTACGACAACGCCATGACGCAGATCGCGCTCTACGA